>JAAZLF010000361.1 GCA_012799425.1 Actinomycetales bacterium
GGTGGTGCTCATCGGCCCACCGCCCGCAGGGCGCGCGCCAGGGTGTCGAGCGAGCCGAGCGTGACCACGTCGAGACCGCCGATTGCCGAGCGCTTCACCTCAGCCTCGTCGACACAGCGGATCGCCACCGCCATCACTCCGATCGGAAGCTGGTTGGCGGCGGAGTTCAGCTCGCGCGCGGTGGTGTGGGAGCCGACGATCATCATCACCGCCGAGGCGTTGGGGGCGAGGTCTGCGGCCTTCTGGCCGAGCTCGTGGAACGGGGTCCGCTCCTTGAGCTGTTCGACGACGGTGTAGTCGTCCATCATCGAGCGCATCGTCCCGGTGCGCTGGCGCCCGTCGAAGGTGAAGGGGGTCAGCTCCTTCTCCTCGCGGAAGGTCTGACCGGAGAGGGAGGCCGCCACGGACACCGCGAGCTCGAACTCCTCGTCGCCGGCGTAGTGCTCGGCGAGGTTGGCCAGTGCCACCACGACGTGCGAGCGCCTGGTCTCCTCGAACTGGCGGACCATGAGCTTGCCGGTGCGGGCGGTGGTGCGCCAGTGGACGTGCCGCCGGTCATCGCCCGGGGTGTAGTCGCGCAGGGCGTGGAAGGCGATGTCGGAGCTGGACAGGTCAGAGGACGGGGTCCCCTCGAGGTCTCGGAGGAAGCCGCTGGCCGCCTCGTCGAGGCGCACGGTTCGGGGATGGACGAAGAGCTCCTGCTCCTTCGCCCACGTGACCTGGCGGCGCATCAGGGACAGCGGATCATCGCGCACGGAGCGCACCGGGCCGACCACGAGCACCGCACGACGCTTCGTGGGCACGGCGAAGAGCTCTTCATGCGCCGCCTCCGCGGAGAGCCGCGGAACCATGAACTGCGCCGTGGCGGACCCCACGGCGAGCTCGATGCGGGAGGGCAGGATGTCCCGCTGGGTGGGGTTCGCGACCTCGACGCGGCCGACGGCGCGCGTCCCCACGACCACGCGGTGCGTCTGCAGATCGAGCGTCACCCTGTAGGAGGTCCGCCCGAGCACGAAAAGCGCGGCGATCAGCAGCGGCACGGTGAGGGCGAGGGCGATCACGTTCAGCTCGGTGATGTGCAGGGCAAGCCCGAAGATCCAGCAGACCGCGGTGACCGCGAGCACCGCCCAGCCGATCGGAGAGATGACGTCGAGCACGGGCCTGATCCGGTGCAGCCACAGCTCGACGATGCGGTCCCGCAGCCCCGCCAGCCCGGTGCTCTGCGCCGCGTCGGGTGCCGGGCCCCCCGGCTCTGCCGCACCGGCTGCGGGACCGGGTCGGCCGCGCTCGGCCGCCCGGGCCTGCTTGCGCATGGCGCGGGACGTCGCCCGCGCCTCTGCCTTGGCTGCGCTGCGGCGCTTCTTCGCCTGCGCCTTGGCGGTCTTGGCGTCCGCGGTATCGCTCGGAAGGGACGTCGAGGAGCTCATGCCGTCTGCTGCCGCGCCTGGGGCGGCGCCACCTCGCTGAGGATCTTGGCCATGACGCTCTTGGCGGTGGTTCCGGCGAACTCCGCCTCGGGGTCGAGCACGAACCGGTGCAGCCAGACGGGCTCGACCAGGTGCTTGACGTCATCGGGGATGACGTAGTGGCGGCCGTTGACCGCGGCCCATACCTTGACCGCGCGCATCAGCGCCAGCGCGCCGCGGATCGACACGCCGACCCGCACCTCGGGCGCCAGGCGGGTCTCCTCCATCAGGCGGGAGACGTACTCGAGCACTGCCGGATCCACGTGCACGGTCGCCGCCAGCTGTGTCATGTCGTTGACAGCCTGGAGCGAGATGCGCGGGGAGAGCTGGCTGCTGCGGTCGCGCAGCGCCGAGCCCTGGAGGATCTGCACGCTCGAGGCATGGTCCGGGTAGCCGATCGAGGTCTTCATCAGGAAGCGGTCCAGCTGGGCCTCGGGCAGGCGGTAGGTGCCGGCCTGCTCGATGGGGTTCTGCGTCGCGATCACCATGAAGGGGTTGCCGACCTCGTGGGTGACACCGTCCACGGTCACCCGTGCTTCCTCCATCACCTCGAGCATCGCCGACTGGGTCTTCGGCGAGGCACGGTTGATCTCATCGGCGAGGACGACGTTCGCGAAGACCGGGCCCTTGTGGAACTCGAAGGACTTGGTGTTCTGGTCGTAGATCGTCACACCTGTGACGTCGGAGGGCAGCAGGTCCGGCGTGAACTGGATGCGGGTGCTGGTGCCCTGGACGGTCGCGGCGATCGAACGGGCCAGCGAGGTCTTCCCGGTGCCCGGGGCGTCCTCGAGCAGCACGTGCCCGGGGGACATCATCGCGGTCAGCACCAGGCGGACCACCTCGTTCTTGCCGAGCACGGCCTGGCCAACGCTCTGGACGAGCTTGTCGAAGGTCTCGGCGAACCAGCGTGCCTGTTCGGGGGTCATGCTCATGAGGAGGGTATCTGCTTTCGTTCGGGAGGGACCATCGCGTACAGCTCACGCGTGCGCCAGTGGTCAGAGAGGTTTGTACGGGTGGGTCTCGAGTTCCTTGCCGTCGAGGTAGACCGTGAAGTCGTTCTCCGGGTAGCCGTAATAGAACGAACTGTTCCGTCCGGTGGTGAAGTATCCGTTTGAATCCGGGTTCACGGTCAGAGGTTCGTTGTCCTTGGTCCACCAACCGCCGGGGTGCGCGGGGGACTTGTTGGTCTTGATCGTCAGCTCGTACGTCTTGGACGGATCGAGATTGGTGAGCTCGATGTCGACTCGTCGGCAGTACTGGCTGCCGCACACGCCCGGATATGTGGCGTGCGGGCCCCAGTTGACGGAGCTGACCGGTTTCGCAGGGGGCGGGGTGTAGGTCTGTGCATTCTCCGAAGCGTTGACGATCCCTGACGTCATGGTGGTCGTATCGCCGTTGGCCTTCTTGGGTTTGGTGACGACCCGAGCCTCGATCGAAACCTCTATGCCCGACTCCACTGTGGCAGTCTCTGAGAAGCTGCTGTTGACGTCCTTCCAGTTGCCATCGTTGATGCGGACCTGGAGATTCATGTTCCCCGCACCGCCGTCGCCGGTGCCTGCACTCGCCTTGTACGTGACCGGGCACCTGTTCACACTCGTGCACTTTCCGGCCGTAATTGTGGCGGAGGTCGGGGGCGAGGGGGTGGTGTAGGGCCGGACGGCGTTGGACTCTTTCGACGCGCCGCTCACACCGCCATCCGCTTCGAAACCGTTGCGCGCCTCTACGGTGAAGCGGTACGACGTTCCGTTCTTCAACGTGAGATCCAGCTTCTCGGCAGGGGCGTTGACCTCCCGTGATCCGCCGTTCCAGCGCACCACGTACTTGGTGATGGTCGTCCCGTTGTCAACCGGAGCCTTCCAGTGGACGGTCACTCTCTTGTTGGGCCCTTTGCCCTCGCCTTCGCTGGGCATCGTGGCGCGCACTCCGGTTGGGACAGAAGGCTTCGCCCACGGGGTCACGGCGTTGGAGGCATTTGACGCTGCGGCGCCCCTGCCCACGGAGTTCACCGCGGTGTAGGTGAAAGTGTGCTTCGAGTCCTGGTCCAGATTCTGGAAAGTGGCTGAGGTCTTCGAGGCCGGGATGGTCTGCGACTCCCCGGACGAGGCCGTGACGACGTATTCCGTGATCGGCTCGCCGTTGGCCTCCTTCTCCGGCATCTTCGGCCAGGTCACCGTGATACCCCCGCCGAGCGGGTTTTCGATCCTCTTGGCGCTCGGGGTCCCGCTCGGCTTGTGGGGCTTGCCCGCCGGATGCTCCGCCTGCGACCAGTCGGACCATTGCGAGGGCTCGTCGGCGAGATTCGCGGCCTGGACGCGGAAGCGGTACTCCACCCCGTTCTCCAGTCCTGTGAACACCGTCTGGGTGGTGCCGCCGGAGAGCTCCTGCGGTGCTTCCAGGCGTCCGGTCGCGGTGTTCTGGATCTGCACCGTGTACGACTGGATCGCCGAGCCACGGTTGGTGGGCGGGGTCCAGGAGACGGTCAGCTGCTCGTCACCACGCTCGACCGACGGCTTCGCAGGCCGCTCCGGACGCACGTCGGGCCGGGCGACCGCGGAAGGCACCGACGGCTCGGACTCCCCCACGTCGTTGATCGCGACCACCTGGAAGGTGTACTCGGAGTCGTTGGTCAGACCGGTGATCGTGCACGAGGTGGACGCGCAGGTCTGGGTTATCGCGGGACCGGTCGCGCTGGTGACCTCGTATCCCGTGATCGGCGCTCCGTTGTCGTCGCCGGCAGCGAAGTTCAGCTCGACGAAACTGTCTCCCACCTCGCCGATGCGGGGAGCCGACGGCGCATCCGGCAGACCTCGCACGGTCACCCGGATCTCGCCGCTCACCTGGCGGTCGGGATCGCCGGTCTCATCCACGACGGTGTATCGGGCGCTGAGGTTCCCGGCGAACTGCTGATCCGGCGTGACCACGACCTGGTCCCCGTCCAAGGAGACCTCGCCCTCGCCGGCGATCAGCCCGACATCGACGATCTCCCGGTCCCCGCCGGGGAACGGGTTCGAATCGTTCTCCAGCACGGGGATCGATTCGGTGGTGCCGGCGTCGATCGTCGCCTCGTCCAGCGCTGCGGAGATCAAGGGGCGCTGGGAGCCGCCCACGGTGATCTGCACGGTCGCGGAGACGGGCGGGTTCGTGCCGTCGGTGACGGTGACCGGCACCTCGAGGATCGTGCCCTTGGGTGCGTTCGTGGTCGCCCCTGCGGTGAGCGTCGCCCCGTCGACCCCGAGGGAGATCTCCGGATCCTCGGTGTACTCGCCCAGAGCGAAGGTGAGCTCGTCGCCCTCGGGGTCCTCGGCTCCCGCCGAGAGGTCCAGCGTCGACTGCGGCCCGCCCTGCTCGACCTCGAGCAGCGCGCCCTGCAGGGTCGGCGGCAGGTTCGTCTCCTCCGGGGCGACCACGACCGGGATCGCGATGGTCGCGACCGCCGCGGTCGGGTCGCCCACCACGCCGTCGGTCACCTCGACGGTGATGGTGTCGTTGCCGGAGAAGTCCGCGGCCGGCCGGTACAGCAGCGTCGACTCGTCCTGGACGATCTCGCCGCCGTCGCCATGCTGCGCGGAGACCATGCCCGGCTCGGTGATCTGAGCGGGCTGAGCGCCTGGGCGCACTCGGACGTTGTTAGGGTCGGAGAGATCGATCGTCGCCTCCGAGCCCTCCTGCACCTCGATCGGCTCGCCCACCCACACGGGCGCCTGCTTCGCGGTGCCGGGGACCCAGATGTATCCCGCGGAGGATTGGTCGTCGACGTCGGTGATCGTGTACCGCAGCCGCTGCTGCTCCTCCTGCGGCGTGATCCGGACCGTGCCCTCGTCGTCCATCAGCTGGACGCCCTCGGGCGACCCCTCCAGCTCGACCACGAGGTCCCGGGTGCTGCCGTCGGGATCCGAGTCGTTCTCGAGCACATCGATCTCCACGAACTCCTGCTCGGGGTCCATGACCTCCTCGACCGGCACGAAGTCGTCGCGCGCGATGGGTGAGCGCAGAGGCGCGTTGCTCGCGACCTTGATCGTGACTGTCGCGGAGCTCTTCAGCTGACCGTCCGTGGCGGAGTAGAGGACCGTGTGGGTGCCCGGCTCGGAGGGAGTGGTGACGGTGACGTACCCGTCCTCCTGACCCTCCGCCGGAGGATGCTCCTCGATCTCGGTCATCGGCTCGACGTCGTCCCGCACCACGGAGAGCAGATCGCCCTCGGGGTCGGTGTCGTTGTCCAGCACGGGGATCTGGACCTCACGGTCCGGGCGCACCTCGACGGAGTCGTCGACCGCGTACGGGGCCTGGTTCCGCTCGTTCGGGGAGGCGACGCCCACCAGAACCTCTGCGGTGCCGATCGCTCCGTGACGATCCATCACCTGGTAGCGGAAGCGGTCCGTGCCGACGGAGTCGTCGTACGGGAGGTACTCGATCCACTCCCCGTTGGCGCTGACGATCTCGCCGAGCGTGGGCATCGGGCTGGTGACGCCTGTGAGCATGACCGAGTCCCCCTCGGGATCGATGCCGGTGGTCTGCACCGGGATGCGCACCGGGGTGCCGGCCACCGTCCGTGCCTCGAGGTTGTTGGGTTTGGGTGCGGAGTTGTCCGCGTCTCGGGGGACGATCGTGATGTAGGCGTACGCGGAGCCCGTGCGTCCGGTCGCGTCGACCACCTCGTACTGCACTGCCGCCTCGCCGGAGGCGTCGTCATCCGCCCGGAACCGCACCTGGTCCTGGTGCGGCTCGGTGTTGCCCAGATCGTCGGCTCGCGAGGAGTCGAGGATCTGCCCGAGGTGGAGATCCGAACCGGTGGGCGAGATGTCGTTGTCCAGGACATCGATGTTCACCATGTCCCCGGCACGCACGACGGCTCTGTCCGGTGCGGCGACCGGGTTCGCGAACTGGGTGTCGGTGCTGGCGACCATCACACGGATCGTCCCGGTGGATCGACCCGCCGAGTTCGCGACCTCATAGGTGAGCGGGACCGGCTCCTCGGAGACCGTCGCGCCAGGAGGCGCTTCGACGCGGATCAGGTGGTGGTTGACCACGGTGGCCTTGAGACCGCTGCCTTCGGGCACGTCGATGTCGTTGACCACGAGGACTCCGCCGGTGGGATCCACGTCGTTCTCCAGCGGGTCGATCAGCGAGTCCGTCCCGGTGGTGACGGTGCCCATGTCATCGACGGCGACCGGTGCGAGATCCTCGGCCTCCGGCTCGACCACGTCGACGCGCACGAGGCCGAGGGACGAGGTGCTGGCCCCGCTGGCGGCCACCGTGTACTCGAGGTAGTAGACCCCCGGGGTGCTGCCTTCGACGTTCAGGGCCCCGGCCTCCAGAACCGGTTCGACCTCGAGACCCTCCGCATCGCTGACGCTGACGAGCTCGAGGTTGCCGCCGTTGGGGTTCAGGTCGTTCATGAGCGGCTTGATGGTGCTGTTGCGTCCGGCCACGATGGTGGCGTGGTCGGCGGTGGTGATGGGCGCCAGGTCGTTGTCCGTCACCGACTCGATCTCGACGACACCCTCGCCCACCTGCCCGTGCTCGTCCTTGAAGGTGAGCTGAACCTGCTTGGTCCCGGGCGCGAGCCCGGCATCGTTGAAGGTGATCAGTCCGTCCGGGCGGAAGGTCACGAGGTCCTCGGGAGGGACCACGGCGTTGGCGAGGTAGAACGCGTCACCGTCGGGATCCTCCCAGTAGGGCAGGATGTTGAAGCTGACCTCCTGGCCGGAGCGCACCTGCACCTTCGTCACGGCCTTCTCCACGGGGACGGGGCCATCGTTCTCATCGTCCGAGCGGACGTCGAGGGTGACGGTGGCGGTGTCCGTCCCGCCCCGACCGTCATCTGCCCGGTACGCGAAGGAGGCGCTGCCCGAGGCGTCCTCGTCCACGTCGATCTGGAGCTGTGTCCCGCCCCGGATCGGGGTCACGGTCCCGATCCCCGGCTGCTCTCCCTCGACGTCGACGGACAGGATGTCCCCGTCCGGGTCGGTGTCGTTGCGGGTCACCGGGAGCACCACGCTCTGCCCGGGGCGCACGCCGTATTCGTCGTCGTTGGCGGTCGGCGGGCGGTTCTCCTCATCACGCTCGGCGGCGATGTTGGTGATCGTGGTGGTGAGGGTCTCCTTCTCCTTCTGCTCGGAGTCGTCGGTCTGTATCTCCTGGGTGAGGATCCAGTCGTCGACCAGCTCCATGCTGTCCATGATCTCCCAGGAAAGACCGAACTTCTGATCGTTGAGGATCACCAGGTCGCGGTTGACGCGCAGCGTGAGGTCTCCCCCGTCCTGCGCCTCGGGGATGGTGTCCTGGATGGGCTCCTCCCCCTCGCACGCGCGAACGTAGCTGAGCGAGCCCTCCCATGCCCCGTAGGCGCATCCGGCCACCTGGGCAGGGGGCACGACCTCACGACCGTTGCCGCCGGCAGAGATCTCGGTCGGTTCTCCCCCGCCGAACGGGATGAGGAAGAGGGCGTCCGTCGTGGCGAGCACGAAGTTCTCGGAACCAGGGCCGGCCTGCTGCAGCTCGGCCTGATCGAGGGAGGACACTCCCTGATCCGTGAGGTCGCGTTGCGTGAGGTCCGTGCCGACTCGGAGCGTGCGCTGGGGTCTGTCCATGATCACCGGCTCGGAGCCGACCGCGGTGAGCTGGACGTCCTCGGGCGAGGTGCTGAGATTGCCGGCGACCAGGGGCTTGTCCGCCGTCGTCTCCTGTGCGGAGTCGGTGCGCGGGAACCTGAGCAGCTCGGTGCCGTCGAGGACGAAGACGTCGCCGTCGACGGTGACGGTGACCGGCAGGAGCCCGCTGCCTCCCTCGTAGACGGGGTCCACGGCACCGGGGCTGAAGGCCGCGGCCTCCTCCGGGGACAAGATCCAGACCCGCCCGTCCGGGGCGGAGACCGCAAGCCGATCATGACCGATCTCCACAGTGGAGCCAGGGGGCATCTCCACGAGCCCCCCGCGCGTGACGGAAGGGGTGTTGATCGGAGTGATCCCGCGAGCGCCCGTCTCGAAGACGTAGTACCCGGATTGGATGATGTCGAGGTCCTGACCGGTCGAGGAGATCTTCCCGTCGATCTCGCCGGCGTCGACGTTGACCCGACCGATCAGACCGCCGTTCTCATTGGCGACCCACACACCGCCGTTGGAGACGTCGACCTCCGAGGAGGACAGTCCAGGATGGTTCAGCGCAAAACCTGTGAGCACCAGCGCGACCACGGTCAGCACGGCCGAGGAGATAGCCGTGACCCGCCTACCACGGCGCCGCTTCGGTCGAGCGGTGACAGACATGGACGTACCCCCAGCGCATGTTCCTATGTATCTGCGCGCCGACAGCCCCAGTTCACCCCTGCAGGGAGGCTCTCCCCGCAGACGACCCGTCGCGCGCCGTGCCCAGGGTACTCGGAGACAGCCCTCGGCACCACGGGGGCCCGTGGGCACCACATCTGGCAGAACGCTCCACCGACCCGGCCCTGTGCCGGGCGCTGGCCGTCAGCTCGAGCGCTCGACAAGAGTCCTGGTGAAAGCTGTCAAAGCGTCCCGGACCGGGCCCTCCGGCAGCTCCTGGAGGATCTCCACGGCGTCGTCGGCCGTGCCCTGCGCCAGGGCGCGAGTCTCCTCGAGCGCGGGGTCCTCTCGCAGCAGCGCGACGACCTGGTCGAGGGCGGCATCGGAGCTGAGGTCCCCGTCGAGCCGGGAGACGAGGTCGAGGCTCCCGGGGTCCTGCTGGTGCGCGGCGCGGTGCCGCACGAGCAGGGTGGGCATCGTGGGCACGCCTTCACGCAGGTCGATGCCGGGAGTCTTACCACTGGTGGAGGCGTCGCTCTCGAGATCGAGGACGTCATCGGCGAGCTGGAACGCCACGCCGATCTTCTCACCGTAGCGGCGCATGACGTCGGCAGAGCCCTCCGGTGCGCCGGCGAGGGAGGCGCCGAGCCCACCGGCAAGGGCGAGCAGGGAGGCTGTTTTGTCCGCCAGCACCGATATGTAGTGGTCGAACGGGTCGTCGTCCGCCTTCGGTCCGACGGTCTCGTGCAGCTGGCCCAGGCAGAGACGCTCGAACGTCTCCGAGTGGAGGCGTACGGCATCGGCACCGATACGAGCGCTGAGACCGCTGGCGCGCGCGAAGAGGAAATCGCCGGTCAGGATCGCGACGTTGTTGCCCCACAGTGCGTGGGCGCTGTCGGTGCCGCGCCGGGTGGGCGCTGAGTCCATGACATCGTCATGGTAGAGACTGGCGAGGTGGGTCAGCTCCACCAGGACGGCCGCGTCGAGCACGCCGTCCGCCTCGACGTCGCCGAGTGAGGCGGCGAGGAGCACGAGCATCGGCCTGACGCGTTTGCCACCGGCGTCCATCAGGTGCCGGCCGGTCCATCGGACCATATCGTCCGACGTGGCCACGGATTCACGCAGCCGCTCCTCGATGACTCCGAGACGCTCGACGATGCTGGTCGCGAGCTGCTCATCGATGTCGGGAACGCCCGGCAACGTGGACGGCATGGCTCTCCTGGTACTCGGTGGGGCGCCCGCGAGGACGCTCCCAGGACATGGACTGCTCCGGCTCGGGGCACAGTGCGCCGAGCCCGGTGCGCGCCGGTGACGGCTGCGCACACCCGGCCGCCCAGTCTACCGGGGCACAAGGGGCCTGCACCTCCGCGAGGGTCCCGAGGTGAGCGGGACGACGCGGGGCCGCAGCGAACGCGAGGCGGCAGCGGGCGCGAGGCCGTCGCACCCGGGCAATGCGCCCAGACGGTCTCCCCTCCACGCTGTGGTCGCACGTGACTCCGCGCAACACCTGCGTGGTCGCACGTGACTCCGCGCAACACATGCCGGGTACGTGGTCAGTGCGCCCGGAACAGCTGCGCACTGGCCCGAGCCCGGGCTCGGGGGCCACGAGTACCGACCCCTCTTCTGGGCATAAAAAAGGGGAGTGGGAGGAGCGAAACCCCCAAGGGTCTCAAGCTCACTCCCACTCCCACACAAGATGTCCGGCGGCGACCTACTCTCCCACACCCTCCCGAGTGCAGTACCATCGGCGCA
>JAAZLF010000033.1 GCA_012799425.1 Actinomycetales bacterium
ACCTGCGCGGTGCGGTGCGCGCGGGCGATCACCTGCACCCCGGCGATGTGAGTGGGAGGCAGCAGCGGCAGCCAGAAGCCGTGCCCGCCGGTGGAGGAGGCAGTGCCATCGGCCGCGAAGAGCTGCGCGGTCGCCTCCTGCGAGGCGAGCAGCGCCTCCCGGGTCAGCGCGACCGCCTTCGCGGCCCCGGTCGAGCCGGAGGTGGGGACCACCACGGCGGTGCCCTCGTAGCCGGGGGGCAGCTGCGCTGGCGGCGCGAACGGCCCCAGCCACAGCCGGCCCCGCCCGGCCATCGCCTCTCCGATCGCATGGGCATGGGCGGTCAGGGACGCGGCGGAGGCGTCGTACGGGGGCGGGAGCAGCCAGGGCAGCTCGCCGCTCGCGGCGGGGTCGCTCATCTCAGCCCTGCGGGTGCGGGAACTGCGACCAGTCCGGGGCGCGCTTTTCGAGGAAGGAGTCGCGGCCCTCGGCGGCCTCATCGGTCATGTAGGCCAGGCGGGTGGCCTCGCCGGCGAAGACCTGCTGCCCCATCAGTCCGTCATCGGCGAGGTTGAAGGCGAACTTCAGCATCCGCACCGCCTGCGGGGACTTGGTGGCGATGGTCGCGGCCATCTCGAGCGCGACCTCCTCGATCCGCTCGTGATCCACGACCCGGTTGACGGCGCCCCAGTCGTAGGCGTCCTGGGCGGAGTACTCCTCGGCGAGGAAGAAGATCTCGCGCGCTCGCTTCTGGCCCACCTGCTTGGCGAGGTAGGCGGAGCCGTAGCCGCCGTCGAAGGAGCCCACGTCTGCATCGGTCTGCTTGAACCGGGCGTGCTCGCGCGAGGCGATCGAGAGGTCCGAGACCACGTGCAGGGAATGCCCGCCGCCGGCGGCCCAGCCGCCCACCACCGAGATGACGACCTTGCCCATGGTGCGCATCAGGCGCTGCACCTCGAGGATGTGCAGGCGGCCCGAGGAGCCGGTACGCACCTGGGAGGTCTCGCCGTAGGCCTCCTGCTCGGCGTACTCGTACCCGGCGCGGCCCCGGATCCGCTGGTCCCCGCCCGAGCAGAAGGAGTGGCCGCCGTCCTTGGGGGAGGGGCCGTTGCCGGTCAGCAGGATGACGCCCACCCCGGTGTCCAGGCGGGCATGGTCCAGGGCCCGGTACAGCTCGTCCACCGTGTGGGGGCGGAAGGCGTTGCGCACCTCGGGGCGGTCGAAGGCGATGCGCACCGTGGGCAGGTCGCGTTCGGTGCGCTCCCCGTCGGGGGACTCCACCCGCTCCACCGCACGGTGGTAGGTGATGTCGGTCAGCGCAGGCCCGCCGTGCTCGCTCGCGGGCACCTCGCGCCAGCGACCCGGATCGAAGGTGTCGGAGACCTGGCGGGGCAGCGGGGCAGGAGCAGTGGTCATGCGAGCCAGGGTAGTCCGGTCAGCGTCGGTGACGGATCGCTGCGCAGCCGCCCGTAGGCGAGCACGTCCACCCGGGTGCCCTCGAGGAGGAACTTGCCCCGCTCGGTGCCCTCCTGCACGAAACCCGCGGCACGGGCCACGGCGCCGGAGGCAGGGTTGTTCACGCGGTGGCCGAGCTCGAGCCGCTCCAGCCCCCATCCGCCCTCGGTCGGCGCGGCCAGTGCACGGTGCGCGACGCTCACCGCGGCCTGCGCGG
>JAAZLF010000362.1 GCA_012799425.1 Actinomycetales bacterium
CCTTCCTGGTACCCACGACCTCGGAGCTCGAGGTCGACGCGGGCGACGGCTGGACCCAGCTCTCGGTCGACGGCTCCCGCGGCGCCCATGCGGAGCACACGCTGCAGGTCACCGACGGAGCGCCGATCATCCTCACCGCCCGGGCGGACGACCCCTCCCCACGCAGCTCGCTGGGCTGAGCCGGGCAGTCAGCTCATAGGAGGTCGCGGAGGCTCTTCGCGATCCCGTCGGCGTCCAGGCCCTGGGCCGCGAGGATCGCATCGCGCTTGCTGTGCGGGATGAACTCCCGCTCGATCCCGAGGGTGCGCAGCACCGGTCCGGGCGCGGCGAGCGTGGCGCAGCCGGCGAGGCGGGTGCCGAGCGCCGCTCCGATCCCGCTCTCGGCGAGGCCGTCCTCGAGCGTGACGACCGCGCGGGCGGAGGCGGCGAGGTCAAGCAGCTCCTCCCCCAGCGGGAGGGCCTGCACCGGGTCGAGGACGAGGACGTTGAGGTCCGGATGGCTCTGGGAGATCTCCGCGGCCGCCTCGACGGCCCGCCCTGCGAGGGCGCCGATCGAGACCAGCAGGATGTCGATGGGAGCGCCTGCGTCCCCTGCCAGCACCTCTCCGGCGGGCAGCTGGGCGAGGGCGGGGAGCTCCGGCGGGCAGGCCCCCTTGGGGAAGCGCACGAGGGACGGCCCCGCCGTCGCCAGGGCGGCGGGGACCGCCGCGTCGAGCCGAGCGGCGTCGCGGGGCGCCCACAGCGAGAGACCGGGTACGTGGGTCGCGAGCGCCAGATCCCAGATGCCGTGGTGGCTGGGGCCGTCATCGCCCGTGACCCCGGCACGGTCCAGGGTGATCGTGACTTCCTCGCCGTGCAGGGCGATATCGAGCAGCAGCTGGTCGATCGCCCGATTCAGGAAGGTCGCGTACAGCGAGACCACGGGCTTGCGTCCCCCCGCGGAGAGCCCGGCTGCGGTGTCGAGCGCGAGCTGCTCGGCGATGCCGACGTCGAGCACGCGTCCCGGCATCTCCCGCTGCATCGGGGTGAGGCCGACGGGGTCGATCATCGCGGCGCTGAGCGCGATCACCCGCTCGTCGGCGCGCGCGGCGGCGAGCAGGGCCGCACCGAACCGCGAGGTCCAGGTCTCCGCCGGCGCCGACTTCGTCTCCTCCGCCTCGAGGGGGAAGGGCCCGGTGGCGTGCCAGTGGTCCACGGCGTCGGATTCGGCACGTGCGAAGCCTGCGCCCTTGCGGGTGAGGACGTGGACAAGCACCCCTGAGCTCGAGGGGTCCTCTGCCGCGCGCCTTGCGGCGGTCAGAGCCTGGGCGAGGGCCCCGAGGTCATGCCCGTCGACGGGGCCGACATAGGTGAGCCCGAGAGCGGTGAACATGTCCTCGCCGGCACGGACCTCGCCGGCGCGCAGCGCGCCGAGATGCTCGGCGATGCCGCCGACGGTCGGGGCGTAGGAGCGGGTGTTGTCATTGAGCACCACGACCGTGCGGGAGCCGCGATCGGCCGCGAGCAGGTTCAGTGCCTCCAGGCCCACGCCGCCGGTCAGGGCGCCGTCCCCGATGACCGCGACGGCTGCCCCGTCGGCCCCGGCGAGCCGGTGCGCGCGGTCGAGCCCGTGCGCCCAGGCGATCGATCCCGAGGCGTGGGAGTTCTCGACCAGATCGTGCGCGGACTCGCAGCGGTCGGGGTAGCCCGCGATGCCGCCCGCCGTGCGCAGCCCGGCCAGGTCTGCGCGGCCGGTGAGCATCTTGTGCACGTAGGCCTGGTGGCCGGTGTCGAAGACGATGGGCTCGGCTGGGGAGCGGAACTCGCGGTGCAGGGCGATGGTCAGCTCGACGACACCGAGGTTCGGGCCCAGATGACCGCCGCTGAGCGAGCAGATCTCCACCAGGCGCCGCCGCAGGGTGCGGGCGAGACCGGGAAGCTGCTCGGCGGGAAGGCCTCGCAGCGCCTCAGGATCCGCGCAGATCGGCACCTCGGACGGCGGCGTCGCCGCATCCGCAGCGGGGGCCGAGGGCGTCACCTCTTCACGTCCGCGGGACGGGGTGGCGAGACGCTGCTCAGTGGTGGACACGCGGGTCCTCCCTCAGGGACGGGGCCGGAACATGCTCAGGCTACGTCGCCCTGACCAGTGGCGACGTGCGACACGGTCACATCTGTGCATATCTTCACCGGGGATTCACGCGTGCTCGCGGCGGTGTGCATCGCGGTGCACAGGTCCCGCGCAATGGTGCATGCGGGACCGCAGCGGCACGGCTCAGCCCCGGGACGCGATGACGCCCCGACCCAGAGGGCCGTGGCGTCGGGCGACGCGTTCGTCGATCGAGCTGCCTGGGTATCAGGCGGCGGCGACGAGCGAGCGCAGGACGTACTGGAGGATGCCGCCGTTGCGGAAGTACTCCGCCTCGCCGGGGGTGTCGATGCGGACCACCGCGTCGAACTCCACGGAGGTGCCATCCTCCTTGGCAGCGACGACCTTGACCGTCTTCGGGATGGTGCCCTCGTTCAGAGCGGTCACGCCGGTCACGGAGAACGTTTCAGTGCCGTCCAGGCCCAGAGACTCGGCGGATTCGCCCTCCGGGAACTGGAGGGGCAGCACGCCCATGCCGATCAGGTTCGAACGGTGGATGCGCTCGAAGCTCTCCGTGATGACGACCTGGACTCCGAGCAGCTTGGTGCCCTTGGCCGCCCAGTCACGGGAGGAGCCCGTGCCGTACTCCTTGCCGGCCAGGACGACCAGCGGGATGTCCTTCTCGGCGTAGGCCTGGGCCGCGTCGTAGATGAACTCCTGCTCACCGGTCAGGAGGTTCTTCGTGTACCCGCCCTCGACACCGTCGAGGAGCTGGTTCTTGATGCGGATGTTGGCGAAGGTGCCACGGATCATGATCTCGTGGTTGCCTCGGCGCGAGCCGTAGGAGTTGAAGTCCTTGCGGGCCACTCCGTGCTCCTGGAGGTAGCGACCGGCCGGGGAATCCAGCTTGATCGCACCGGCGGGCGAGATGTGGTCGGTGGTGGTCGAGTCGCCGACCTTGACCAGCACCCGCGCGCCCGCGATGTCGCGGACGGGCTCCGGCTGCAGCTCCATGCCCTCGAAGTACGGGGGCTTGCGCACGTAGGTGGAATCGGCGTCCCACTCGAAGGTCGCGCCCTCGGGGGTGTCGAGGCCCCGCCAGCGCTCGTCACCGGTGAAGACGTCCTGGTAGTCCTCGGTGAACATCTCCTGGGAGATGGACTCGGCGATGACCTTCTCGACCTCGGTCGGGCTCGGCCACAGGTCGCGGAGGTAGACCTCGTTGCCGTCCTTGTCCTTGCCCAGGGAGTCGTTCTCGAAATCGAAGTCCATGGTGCCCGCGAGCGCGTAGGCGATGACCAGCGGCGGGGAGGCCAGGTAGTTCATCTTCACGTCGGGGTTGATGCGGCCCTCGAAGTTGCGGTTGCCCGAGAGCACCGCGGTGACGGCGAGGTCCTTCTCGGCGATCGCGTCGGAGATCTCCGAGTCCAGCGGGCCGGAGTTGCCGATGCAGGTGGTGCAGCCGTAGCCGACCAGGTGGAAGCCGAGCTCCTCCAGCGCGGGCCAGAGGCCGGCCTTGGTGTAGTAGTTCGTGACGACCTGGGACCCGGGGGCCATCGAGGTCTTCACCCACGGCTTGGAGACCAGTCCGCGGTCGGCGGCGTTGCGAGCCAGCAGGCCCGCGGCCATCATCACCGAGGGGTTGGACGTGTTGGTGCAGGACGTGATCGAGGCGATCGAGACGATGCCGTGGTCGATCGAGTAGTCCTGGCCTTCCACCTGCACCGGGTTCGAGGCCCGCCCGGTGGCCGGCTGATGCTCGGGAGCTTCGCCGCCGGAGTCGTTGTCGGAGCCCTGCCCGGCCGGGTCGGAGGCGGGGAAGGTTCCGGCGGCCTCGCCCTCCTGGACCTCGTGGGGCTCGCCGGCGTAGGACGGCAGCACCTCGCGGAAGGACTGCTTGGCGTCGGAGAGCACGATGCGGTCCTGCGGACGCTTCGGGCCGGCGATCGAGGGGACCACGGTGGACAGGTCCAGCTCGAGGTACTCCGAGTACTCGGCCTCCTTGGAGGGGTCGTGCCACAGGCCCTGGCGCTTGGCGTAGGCCTCGACCAGCGCGAGCTGCTCCTCGGAGCGGCCGGTCAGTCGCATGTAGTCGACCGTGACCTCGTCGATCGGGAAGATCGCACAGGTGGAGCCGAACTCGGGGCTCATGTTGCCGATCGTGGCGCGGTTCGCGAGGGGCACCTGGGTGACGCCCTCGCCGTAGAACTCGACGAACTTGCCCACGGCACCGTGATCGCGGAGCATCTCGGTGATGGTGAGCACCACGTCGGTGGCGGTCGCGGCCGGCGGGATCTCGCCGGTCAGCTTGAAGCCGACCACGCGAGGGATGAGCATGGAGACGGGCTGCCCGAGCATCGCGGCCTCGGCCTCGATGCCGCCGACGCCCCAGCCCAGCACGCCCAGGCCGTTGACCATGGTGGTGTGCGAGTCGGTGCCCACACACGTGTCCGGGTAGGCCACGAGTTCGCCGGAGTCATCGCGCGTCATGACCACGCGAGCCAGGTACTCAATGTTCACCTGGTGCACAATTCCGGTGCCCGGCGGGACCACCTTGAAGTTGTCGAAGGCGGTCTGGCCCCAGCGCAGGAACTGGTAGCGCTCACCGTTGCGCTGGTATTCGTATTCCACGTTGCGCTCGAAGGCGTCGCGGCGGCCGAAGACGTCGATCTGCACCGAGTGGTCGATCACCATCTCGGCGGGCGCGAGCGGGTTGATCTTGGTGGGATCGCCGCCGAGATCGGCCACGGCCTCACGCATCGTGGCGAGGTCCACCAC
>JAAZLF010000363.1 GCA_012799425.1 Actinomycetales bacterium
GAGCTCGCCGAGCTGGTGCGGCGAGCGGTTGCGGATCTCGAGCAGCAGGCGGCGCCGCCGCTCGTCCACTCACCGCCCCGACTCTCCGCCTCCCAGGTGGTGCACCAGGCACGGGACCCCCGGGCGGCCGCGATCGACCTGCTGCGCCCGCTGCCGCGCCGCCCCTCGCCGGCCGCCGCGCGCGGCACCGCCTTCCACGCCTGGCTGGAGTCCCGCTACGACAGCGCGACCCTGCTGGACCTCGAGGACCTGCTGGACCTCGAGGACACCGAGGCCGAGGAGGGCACCGACCTCGACGACCGCGGCCTGCGCGAGGCCTTCGCGGCCTCCGAATGGGCGCAGCGCTCGCCGCTGGCCGTCGAGCACCCGGTGCACACCCGCGTGGGCGGTATCGCGGTGCGCGGCGTGATCGACGCGGTGTTCGCCGATCCCGAGGACGGCGACGGCACGCACGGCGTGATCATCGTGGACTGGAAGACGGGCAAGGTTCCCAGCACAGCCCAGCTGCGGGAACGTTCGCTGCAGCTGTCGCTGTACCGGCTCGCCTGGCACGAGCAGACGGGGCTGGCGCTGCCGCGGATCCGCACCGCCTTCCACTTCGTGGCCGACGGGGTGACGCACGAGGTGCACCGCCATCCCTCACGCGAGCGGATCGCGCAGATGCTCTCGGGGGAGTGAGCGCGAAGCGCGCTCAGGCGTCCTCGCGGGAGCTCATCTCCTCGTAGGCGCGCTCGGCCTCATCGCGTGCGAGCTGCGCCAGATCCGCGTCGAGATCCGCGATCATGCCGCGGGCGTCGGCGACGATCTCCTCGTCCTGGGTCTCCAGACCGTGGGCGAGCCACTCGGCGACCGCGAACTCGCCCAGCGCCTGGGCGCGCTCCATCAGACGGGGGTGAGCCGAGGTGGGCAGCTCCTCGCGGTACGCGGCATAGAGCTCGTCGAAGCGCTCCGGGTCCAGCGAGGAGATCAGCCAGGCCAGGTCCGAGGCGGGATCCGCGACGTTCGAGGAGGACCAGTCGCGCAATCCGCTGACCCGGTGGCCGGACATGAACAGGCTCTCCTCGGAGAGGTCGCCGTGCACGAACTGCGGTGTGAAGTCCCACAGCTCCCCGTCCTCCAGCAGCGCGTCCCAGCGCTGAGCGACCGCAGCGGGCAGATGCCCGCCCTCCTTGGCCGTCTCGACCCGGGCGCGGTGCTCGGCGTGCAGGACCTCCGGAGTGAAGGACTCGACCCCGGCCGCCTCGGCCGCGTAGCGCGGGACGGTGTGGATGCGTGCCAGCACCTGGCCCAGCGAACGCGCGAGGTCCGCACTCTCGTGCAGAGCCTCGAGCATCAGCGGACTGCCGGCCGGCGCCTCCGTGACGGCGCAGCGACCACCCTCGGAGAGCTTCACGAACCCGAGCACCGGGGGGATCACGCCGCGCAAAGGGGTGCCGGCGAGAGCATCGGCCACCTTGAGATCGCGCTCGAGGCGGATCCCGGAAGCAGTCGTGGCGGGGGAGAGGACCATCACCCGTCGCCCGTCCTCGCTGACGATGCCGGCGACGTCGAGGCCCTCGGCCGGGGTGGCGATCGGCATGGTCCTCACCGGGATCAGCCCGGGGACCGCCGCCGCGGCGAGGGCAGCCAGGGAATAGGAGTTGCGATGCACGCGTCCACCGTACCCGGCCGAGGGGCTCGCTCCACGTAGGCTCGGAGCATGGCGAAACTCCGTGGTCCCCACCTCAGCACCCCTCTGACTCTCCTCGGCTCCGACCGTGACGCCCTGCTGCGCGGCGACGAGGGGATCCTCGCCCCGGGGGACGATGCCCGCTACCTGGTCAGCAGAGCAGGAGCGGTCGCCCTGCGCGAGGACGAGGACGGCACCCTGCACGCCGTGCTGGAGACGGAGGATCCGCGCGGCGGGACCCTGCAGCCGCTGGTGCTGCTGGGCAGGCGCGAGGGGTACCGGGTGCTGGCGGTCGAGGTGCCCGAGCCGAGCGCCGAGCTCGACGATCCCGGGCGGGATCTGCGGGATCTGCGGCGGGTCGCCGATCGCCTGCATGAGCGCGACGCCGACCTCGCGGCCGCGGCCGTCGCGATGGGCTTCTGGCACCGGTCGATGCGCCACTGCCCGCAGTGCGGGGCCGTGCTGGAGGCGGAGATGGCGGGCTGGGTGCTGCGCTGCCCCGAGGACGGCATCGAGCAGTTCCCCCGCACCGATGCCGCGGTGATCATGGCGGTGCGCGATGGGAAGGACCGGCTGCTGCTGGCCCGCAACGCCCACTTCCCCGCCGGATTCCACTCGGTGCTGGCCGGGTTCGTGGAACCGGGGGAGAGCCTCGAGAACGCGGTGGCGCGTGAGGTCGGCGAGGAGGTCGGCATCACCGTGGAAGAGGTCGAGTACGTGGGCAGCCAGCCCTGGCCCTTCCCCCGCTCGCTCATGCTCGGATACCGGGCCTGGGCACCTGGAGCGGATGAGCTCACCCTCCAGGACGAGGAGATCGCCGAAGCGCGCTGGTTCACCCGTGAGGAGCTCGGCGCCGCTCTCGAGGCGGAAGAGATCGAGCTGCCCGGAGCAGCCTCGATGGGCCGTGCGCTCATCGACGACTGGTACGGGCGCTCCGCCGAGCGGTGAGGAGGCGGGGGCGGAGTGTTGAGGTGTGAGGCACCCGCCGTCCACAGCACCCTGCGGGACGTCACACCGTCCTGGCAGGATGAACAGTGATGACCGCTCACTCCACTGATCCCGCAGCCGAGGCCGCCGCCTCCGCACCCACCGATGCAGAGGCCCTGCTCGCAGCGCTCGATCCCGAGCAGCGCGAGGTGGCCAGCAGCTTCGGCAGCCCGATCTGCGTGCTCGCCGGCGCCGGCACGGGCAAAACGCGTGCGATCACCCACCGCATCGCCTACGGCGTCGCCACCGGGCAGCTGAACCCGCGCCACGTGCTCGCCGTGACCTTCACCGCGAAGGCCGCCGCCGAGATGCGCTCGCGGCTGCGGGATCTCGGCGTGCCCGCGGTCCAGGCCCGCACCTTCCA
>JAAZLF010000364.1 GCA_012799425.1 Actinomycetales bacterium
CGCGAGCTTCATCGTCCCCAGCGTCTTCGACCCGAACGTCGCCGCCGCCGTCGCGGAGTCCGTGCGTGCCAGCGCGGACTCCGCCGCGGTCGGGGCCTGAGACGCTCCCGCCCCACCACCACAGGACCCTTCCCAGAAACGGAGCACCCATGACCACTGCAGCGACCGCCCCGAAGATCACCGCAGCCCTGCCCGAGGGCCTCGAGCGCGCCGAGGAGATCCTCACCCCCGAGGCTCTCGAGTTCGTCGCCCACCTCCACGCCCGCTTCGACGCCCGCCGCCGGGAGCTGCTCGGTCTGCGGGTCGACAAGCGCGCGGAGGCCGCGCGCACGGGCCGACTCGACTTCCTGCCCGAGACCCGCGAGGTGCGCGAGAGCGAGTGGAAGGTCGCCCCTGCGCCGCCCGCGCTCCAGGACCGTCGGGTCGAGATGACCGGCCCCGCGCACCCGGCCAAGATGGCGATCAACGCCCTGAACTCCGGCGCCAAGGTGTGGCTGGCCGACCTCGAGGACGCCTCCAGCCCCACCTGGGTCAACCAGGTCGGCGGCGTGCGCAACCTGCGCGACGCCGCCCGCGGCACGCTCGCCTTCACATCCCCCGAGGGCAAGCAGTACAGCCTGCGCACCGACGCCCCGCTGGCCGTGGTCGTCGCGCGCCCGCGCGGCTGGCACCTGCACGAGAAGAACGTCCAGATCGACGGGCAGTCGGCCTCCGCCTCGCTGGTCGACTTCGGCCTGCACTTCTTCCACACCGCCCAGCAGCTGATCGACAACGGACACGGGCCGTACTACTACCTGCCCAAGCTCGAGTCCCACCTCGAGGCGCGGCTGTGGAACGACGTGTTCACCGCCGCCGAGGAGTACCTGGGCATCGAGCACGGCACGGTCCGCGCGACCGTCCTGATCGAGACCATCCCCGCAGCCTTCGAGATGGACGAGATCCTCTATGAGCTGCGCGAGCACGCCTCGGGCCTCAACGCCGGGCGCTGGGACTACTTGTTCAGCATCATCAAGGTCTTCCGCGACGCCGGCGAGGAGTTCGTGCTGGCCGACCGCTCGAGCGTGACCATGACGGCTCCGCTGATGCGCGCCTACACCGAGCTGCTGGTGAAGACCTGCCACCGCCGAGGCGCCTTCGCGATGGGCGGCATGGCGGCGGTCATCCCCAACCGCCGCGAGCCGGAGGTCACCGAGGCCGCGCTGGAGGGCGTGCGCTCCGACAAGAAGCGCGAGGCCGAGGACGGCTTCGACGGCTCCTGGGTCGCACATCCCGATCTGGTGGACACCTGCGCGGGGCAGTTCGACCGCGTGCTGGGCGAGCGCCCGAACCAGATCGACCGCCAGCGCGATGACGTGCAGGTCACGGCCGAGGATCTGCTGGACGTGGCCAGCGCCGGCGACACCCGCACCGAGAAGGAGCTGCACAAGAACCTCTACGTGGCCTTCCGCTACGTCGCGGTCTGGCTCTCGGGCAACGGCGCGGTGGCGATCAACAACCTGATGGAGGACGCCGCCACCGCCGAGATCTCGCGCTCCCAGATCTGGCAGCAGATCAGGAACGGCGTCGTCTACCAGGACACCGGCAACACCGCGTCCGTCGAGCTGGTGCGCGAGGCGATCGAGACCCAGCGCGAGGTGCTGCGCGGCGAGATCGATGCGGAGGTCTTCACCTCCTGCTTCGAGCCGGCGATCGAGATGGTCACCCAGATGGTCACCGATCCGCAGTACCTCGACTTCCTGACCCTGCCCGCCTACGAGGTCCTGGGGGACAAGTGAGCGATCCGAGCATCCGCAGCACCGCGACGACCGCCCAGGAGCCCGCGAGCGTGCTCGGGGAGAGCTTTGGCAGCTGGGCCGACCAGACCCTCGCGGCCACGGACGAACTGCTCGAGCGGGCCTACCCCGGAGACCCGGGCACCCGCCAGCCCGTCCACACCGTCTACATCCCGGCCGACAGCTTCTCCCCGGACCTGGCACGACAGTGGGGCGAGGAGGCGGCGGCCGCGGTCTCTGAGGAGACGCTCGACGCACTCGCCGCCCGGATCGCCCCGGCCGGCGCCACCGAGCAGCAGATCGCCGCGGTCTCCGCCGCCGTGGAGCAGAAGCTGCGCACCGAGCCGATCGAGGATCTGCGGCTCGACTTCGAGGACGGCTTCGGCGACCGCGGCGACCAGGTCGAGGACGAGTGCGCCGTCGCAGCGGCCCGCGCGGTGGCCGGAGCGGTCATCGACGGCACGGCCCCGCCCTTCCTCGGGATCCGCTTCAAGTGCCTCGAGGGCCCGACGCGGGCCCGCGGCCTGCGCACGCTCGACCTGTTCCTGACCACCCTGGTGCGCCAGGGCGGTCTGCGCGGCGCGGGCGTGAGCGAGGACGGTCTGCCGCCCGGCCTGGTGCTGACGCTGCCCAAGGTCAGCGCCGTCGAGCAGGTCGAGGTGATGGTCGCGGCGTGCGAGAGGCTCGAGGACGCGCTGGGCCTGGCC
Source organism: Actinomycetales bacterium (assembly GCA_012799425.1). Taxonomy (GTDB): domain Bacteria; phylum Actinomycetota; class Actinomycetes; order Actinomycetales; family Dermabacteraceae; genus Brachybacterium. The sequence goes on from JAAZLF010000364.1 coordinate 2,480, forward strand.
CCGGGGCGTCTGCGCTTCGAGGTGCAGATGGAGACCGCGCCCCTGATCCTGGGGCCCGAGGGCCGCTCCTTGCTGCCCGACGTGATCCATCGCAGCCAGGGCAGGGTCGAGGCGCTGCACTACGGCACCTACGACTACAGCGACAGCCTCCAGATCGCGGCCGAGTACCAGTCCATGGAGCATCCCGCCGCGGACTTCGCCAAGGAGGCCATGCAGGTCGCCGTGGCCGGGACCGGCGTGCGGCTCTCCGACGGCTCGACGAACATCGTGCCCTCGGGCTCCGCCGAGCAGCGGAGCGCGGCCTGGGAGCTGCACGGCCGGCTGGTCCGCCGCTCCCTGGGACGCGGCTACTACCAGGGCTGGGACCTGCACCCGGCCCAGCTGCCCACCCGCTACCTGGCGACCTACCTGTTCTACGTGCAGGGCTACGGCGCCGCGGCGACGAGGCTGCGCAACTACGTCGGCCGCATCGAGTCCGAGGTCATGGACGAGCCGGCCACCGCACGAGCCCTGGCCCGCTTCGTCCACCGCGCCGTGCAGTGCGGGGCGGTCAGCGCCCAGCAGCTCGAGCGCGACAGCGGCCTGGACCAGGATCAGCTGTTCGCCCTGGCCCACCCCAAGGCCGCCATCGACCAAGGAGGACTTCCCGCATGACCGCACCGGAGACGACCCCGCCCTCGTACCAGGTCCCGATGGGCGGCCTGCCCGCCCAGACCGAGCTGCTGACGGACCGCGCCATGTTCACCGAGTCGTACGCGGTGATCCCTCGCGGCACCCTGCGCGACATCGTCACCAGTCGGCTCCCGTTCTGGGAGGGCACTCGGTTGTGGGTGCTCGCCCGTCCCCTGAGCGGCTTCGCCGAGACCTTCTCCCAGTACGTGATGGAGACCCAGCCGGGCGGCGGCAGCGACCACCCGGAGAGCGACCCCGAGGCCGAGAGCGTCCTGTTCCTCATGGAGGGCGAGCTGACGCTGACCATCGACGGCCAGGAGCACGTGATGGGCCCGGGCGGCTATGCCTTCATCCCGCCGCAGACCAGCTGGACCCTGCGCAGCACGGGCGAGGCCGCCGCGTCGTGGCACTGGATCCGCAAGCGCTACCAGCGCGTCGAGGGACTCGAGGCCCCG
>JAAZLF010000365.1 GCA_012799425.1 Actinomycetales bacterium
ATCGTCGGCTACGGCAACCTGGGACGCGGCGTCGAGATCGCCATCTCCCTCCAGGAGGACATGGAGCTGGTGGGCGTGTTCACGCGCCGCGATCCCTCCACCGTCGCCACCGTGCACGAGCAGACCCCTGTGCATCCGATGGACGCGCTGGACGGGATGCAGGACGAGGTCGACGTGCTCGTGCTGTGCGGAGGCTCCAAGAGCGACCTGCCCGAGCAGACCCCGATGCTCGCGAAGCAGTTCACCGTCGTGGACAGCTTCGACACCCATGCCCGGATCCCGGAGCACTTCGCCGCCGTCGATGCCGCGGCCCGTAAGGCCCGCACCACCGCGATCATCTCCACCGGCTGGGACCCCGGCCTGTTCTCGATCAACCGCGTGTACGGGGAGTCGATCCTGCCCTCCGGCTCGACGTACACCTTCTGGGGCCGCGGCCTCTCCCAGGGGCACTCCGATGCGCTGCGCCGCATCGATGGGGTCGCCGCCGCCGTGCAGTACACGATCCCCTCCCAGGACGCGATCGACCGCGTGCGCGCCGGTGAGCGGCCCGAGCTGAGCAACCGCGAGAAGCACACGCGCGAGTGCTTCGTGGTGCTCGAGGACGGTGCCGACGCCGAGGCGGTGCGCCAGGAGATCGTGACGATGCCGCACTATTTCGAGCCCTTCGAGACGACGGTGACCTTCCTCAGTGCCGACGAGCTCGCCCGCGATCACCGCAGCATGCCCCACGGCGGCTTCGTGATCCGCTCTGCCGAGTCCTCCCCCGGCACCACGCAGACCATCGAGTACCGCCTGCAGGAGGACTCGAACCCGGAGTTCACCGCGAGCGTGGTCGTCGCCTACGCCCGAGCTGCGGCACGGATGTCCGCCGCCGGTCAGCACGGCGCGCAGACGCCCTTCGACGTCGCACCGGGTCTGCTGTCCCCGAAGTCTCCGGAGCAGCTGCGCGCCGAGCTGTTGTGAGCGGCCGCGCTCGCTGAGGGGCGATGGGACGGTGCACAGCACCGTCCGTCGCCCCGTACGTCCCCGTGCTCCCGTCCCGCACCGTGCGCGGACGGGAGCATGCGAGCTGGGCTGAGCTGGGCCGAGCCGGATGCAACGTGTCTCACACCCCCGGAGGCCCCTTCAGGCTGGGAAGTGCCCTGGCGACGCGGTATATTGTTCTCTCGTTGCGGTCTTCGGCCCGCACATGGTGGTCGTAGCTCAGTTGGTAGAGCTCCTGGTTGTGGTCCAGGCGGTCGCGGGTTCAAATCCCGTCGATCACCCCAAGAAACGCCCTGGTGACAGGGCGTTTTTCTTTGCCGCGCCCCTGCGCGCCGTACAGCGTGCTCGAGGGCGTCGTGCATCACTGCCCCAGCCGCCTCTGCGATGATCCCGGTGTCCGAGTCCCCACCACGGCAGGAGACCTTCGATGCAGACCTCGGATCCACAGGACGGCCCCTGGCGTGAACGCGTCCGGGAGATGGTGGCGACCCGTCAGGAGGCGCTCGCCGTCCCGGGAATGGACCAGGAGCAGCTGGCCGCGCAGATGAAGCAGCTCTACGACGAGTTCGTCCAGCTGCGGATGCACTACCAGTTCGGCATCGACGAGGTGGAGACCAAGGTCAACATCCTGCGCCAGGAGTTCGAGCTGATCCATGAGTACAGCCCGATCGAGCACGTGCGCTCACGCCTGAAGTCCACCGAGAGCCTGATCGAGAAGGCCGTGCGCACCGGCGGGGAGATGACCATCCCTGCGATCCGCGAACGCGTCACGGATATCGCCGGCATCAGGATCACCTGCAGCTTCGTCTCGGACGTGTACTGGATCGCGGACATGCTCAGCCGCCACCAGGATCTCGAGGTGCTCGCGGTGAAGGACTACATCGCCTCGCCGAAGCCCAACGGCTACCGCTCGCTGCACGTGATCGTCCAGGTGCCGGTGTACCTCTCCCAGCACACGGAGATGGTGCCGGTCGAACTGCAGCTGCGCACGATCGCGATGGACTTCTGGGCCAGCACCGAGCACAAGCTCTCCTACAAGTACCGCAAGAACCTTCCGGCACGGCTGCAGGAGGAGCTCGACGACGCCGCACGGGTCGCTGCGGACCTCGATCTGCGGATGGAGAGGCTGCGGGCGGACATCCGACCGATGCCGGAGCAGGCCACCCCTGACAGTGGCTCGCCTCACAGCCCATAATGGGGCCATGACGGACTCGAACGCACGCAGACGTGTACTGATCACCGGCGCCACCGGCGGTATCGGCTCCCACCTGGCGAGCACCCTCGCCGAGGACTACGAGCTGGTGCTGCACGGTCGTGACCCGCAGAAGGCCCCCGAGGGGGTGGAGCTGGCGATCGCCGACCTCTCCGAGTACGACGAGGTGCTCGCCCTGATGGACGGGGTGGACACGGTGGTGAACATGGCCGGCGCCGCCTCACCCGAATCGGGCTGGGACTCGGTGCTCGCGGCGAACATCGTCGGGGTGCGCAACGTGCTCGAGGCCGCCCGCGAGGCAGGGGTGCGCCGCGTGGTGCTGGCCTCCTCGAACCATGCGATGGGCATGTACGACCGGTACGAGCAGTGGCCCGTCTACCCCGATCAGCTGCCCCGCGGCGACTCCCTCTACGGCGTCTCGAAGGTGTTCGGCGAATCGCTGGGGCGCTTCTACCACGACGAGCACGGCCTGGATGTGATCAACCTGCGCATCGGCTGGTTCTCCGAGGACCCGCTCGCAGTGGAGGAGGACATCCTGCGCGCGATGTGGCTCAGTCCTGCGGACTGCACGCAGGTGGTGATCCGCGCCATCGAGGCCGAGGTCGCCTTCGGCCTGTTCTACGCGATCTCCGACAACCCCAATCGGCGCTGGTCTCTGACCAACACGTCACTCGAGCTGGGCTACCGCCCGCAGGACTCGTGGACCTCGTTGCCCGGTGCGAAGGAACGGATCGTCGAGGGCGGAGCCCCGGTGAGGGACGACTGGCCGCAGGACGCATGAGCTCACCGGCGTCGATCCTGCGCCTGGTGGCAGCGCTGCTCGTCACCGCGGCCCTGGTCAGCAACGCGATCTCGGCAGGGCAGGAGGGGCTGCTGGCGCAGAACGTCTCCTACTTCACCAATCAGTCCAACCTGCTGTTCGTGGTGCTGATCGTCGCGGGCCTCGCCATGGGCATGCGCCGACCCGCCTGGTTCGATGATGCCCGCGGCGCGGTCACGTTCTACCTCGCGATGACCGGGATCATCTACGCGCTGCTGGTGGCCCCGCTGGACGAGCTGCTGCGCTGGGACATCGGCTGGACGGGGATCGTGCTGCATCGCGCGGCACCCGTGGTGGCGGTCCTGGACTGGTTGCTCTCGCGGCGTCGTCGTGCGCCGTCGGCCGGGCGCATCCTGTGGTGGCAGCTGTACCCGGTCGTGTTCCTGACGGGCACCTGGCTGCGCGGCGGCGTCACGGACTGGTACCCCTACGAGTTCCTGGACCCCACGGCCTCGTCATGGAGCCAGGTGCTGGGCACCACCGCCGTGGTGCTGGTGGCGTTCTTCGCGATCGCCGCTGCGGTGCATCTGCTCGAAGGTCGGCTGCGGCCGCGGCAGAAGGTCCCGGTCCAGCCCGTGGAGGCCGCCCTATCGTGAGGGGATGAGCGCACCGACCTTCGATCCGACGGGCCTGGAGCCCCGCACCGCGGCCGACGAGCAGCGCGCCGAAGCGCCGCTGGCACGTGCTCCCGATGGCTCCTGGGTGGTGCTCGGCCATGAGGAGGCGACCGTGGTCGCCTCCGAGGACGAGTCGTTCTCCTCGGCTGTCTCGCGCTTCCTGCAGGTGCCGGGCGGTCTGGATGGCGCGGAGCACGCGGCGTTCCGCGAGGTGACCGATCCGTTCTTCGGCCCAGAGCGGATGGACGCCCTCGCACCGCTGATGCGCGAGATCGCGGCAGGGCTCGTCGAGGAGCTGCTGGCCGATGTGGGGGAAGCGGGCACCGAGGTGAATGCTGTCGCCGCGATCGGTGCCGTGTTCGCGGTGCGCGCGCAGACGGCCTGGCTCGGCTGGCCTTCCTCCCTCGAGCCCGAGCTGCTGCAGTGGATGATCGACAACCATGAGGCGTCCCGCTCGCGAGATCTGGCCCGCACAGCGGCCGTCGCTGAGCGCTTCGATGAGCTGATCCGTGGGGTGGTCGCGCCGCGCCGTGCTCTCGGCGCGGAGGCTCCCGTGGATGTGACCACCGAGCTGATGGGGCTGCGGGTGCCGCTGCCGGACCCGGAGGTGCCGGGCTCGACGGAGCGCGCGCTCCGGGATGAGGAGATCGTCTCGATCCTGCGCAACTGGACCGGCGGGGATCTCGGTTCGATCGCCCTGTGCGTGGGCGTGCTGCTGACCGCGCTCGCGCAGGCGCCCGAGCTCGCCGAGCGGATGCGCCTGGGCCCCTTCGCCGAGGCTGCGGCGATCGTCGACGAGCTGCTGCGGATCGATGACCCCTTCGTCTCCAATCGTCGGGTGGCGACCTGCCCGGTCACGCTCGCCGGCCAGGAAATCGCTGAGGGCGAGCGGGTGATGATCCATTGGACGTCGGCGAATCGCGACGAACGCATCTTCCCCGAGCCCGACGCTGTCGACCCGCACGCGAATGCTCCGCACAATCTCGTCTACGGGATCGGACGGCACGTCTGCCCGGGCCGCCCGCTGGCGACGCTCGAGCTGGTGGTCGTCGTCCAGGAGCTGCTCGCGGTCGCGGATCTCCGCCCCGCACAGACCGCGGGTGAGCGCGAGATCGCCCCGCTGGGCGGCTGGGCGCACGCCCCGGTGGTGCTCGTCCCGCGCCACTGAGCAGAGGGTCCTTGACCTCAGTCGTGCCCTTCGGCGATCAGTGCGCGGAGCTGTGTGATCGCTTCGTCGTCGCCGTGGATCCCGACGGTGTCCGGGCCGTCGGGCAGGTGCTCGAGCCCGGCTGCCCTCCCCCAGGCCCAGAGGTTGAGCGCCAGGGGCGTGCCGGAGGCGGTGGCGCGAGGCAGTCCGCCGGCTTCGGCGGGATCGTCCAGCACGCGAGCGACGGGGACGTCGAAGGTCTCGCCATCACGGGGCCTGGTGCCGACCCAGCGGCTGATCCCCAGCAGCCGGGTCTCTCCCCCGTCGGGCCGGATCTCGATCCCGGCCATGGGCCGCGTGCTCGCCCACTCGGGGATCCACTCGAATCCGGCGGGCCACATCACCTGCAGCACGTGCTCGAGCCCGGCGGCGGAGACCACCGGGCTGATCGGGCTGAGGGGGCGGCCTGCAGTGAGCTCGGCGTCCACGCGGTGGATGGTGGCCTCGTGGACCTGCATCCGCCGGGTCGCTCCGACGGTCCTCTCCCGGGAGTACCAGAACCATGCAGGCTCGTCATCAGCCCGCGAGGAGAGCTGGGCGAGCAGCGCCTGCGTGGCGGCGGCGCGGCGCTCGAGCAGCTCGTGCTGCTACTGGGGGCGCGGCGGGATGCTCTCCTCGATGGCCATCGCCTCCGTATCGGTGGTGGCGCGTTCCGTGAGGATCCTCGCCCAGAACTCGTGGACCTCGGTGAGGTGCCAGAGGAGGTCCGCGGCGGTCCATTCGGGGCAGGTGGGGACCTGTTGTGCGGGATCGAGGGCGGCGAGGGCGGAGGACAGCCGCTCCGCCTCCTCGTCGATGAGGGCGATGGCGTCGATGCTCATGTGCACATCGAAGCACCCGCGCCCGAGGGGCGCCACCTGTTTGCGAGACCGACGACACTTGCGCCGGATACCCCATAGGGGTATAAAGGAGGCAGTACTTATACCCCTCCAGGGTATCGACGATCCGAAGGAGAAGCCATGAACGCGACCACCACCCCGTTCCAGGTGACCGGCATGACCTGCGGCCACTGCGAGATGTCCGTGCGCGAGGAGGTCAGCGAGATCGCCGGTGTGCAGGACGTCGAGGTCAGCCACGAGACCGGCATGCTGCGCGTCGTCTCCGAGCAGCCGGTGGACGAGTCCGCCGTGCTCGCCGCAGTCAGCGAGGCCGGGTACTCCGCGGTGCGCGCCTGATGCGGGCCGGCACGAAGGTGGCCCTGTACAGCCTGCTGCTGATCGCACTTTTCGCCGCGTCGTACCTTCTCGCCGGCGCACTGGTGCCCGAGTCGTGGGTGACGGGCTGGACCGGCTCCGGCCACTGAGCCCCTACCGGACCGCACCGCGGCCCCCGTCAGCGCCCTCACCCGCATCCTCGCGCCCCGAACCATCCGACAGCGAGCACAGCGCTCGCAGGAGAGGAACTCCCACCATGACCACTCCCCCGCCCCAGTTCCCGCTGGGAGCCGAGATCGAGCTCGAGATCGGCGGGATGACCTGCGCCTCGTGCGCGAACCGGGTCGAGCGGAAGCTCAACAAGCTCGACGGGGTCACCGCTGCGGTCAACTACGCCACCGAGAAGGCACGCATCTCCGTGCCCGAGGGCTACGACCCGCAGGATCTGGTCACGGTGGTCGAGCAGACCGGGTACACCGCCGCCCTCCCCGCCACGCCGCAGGCGGATACCGAGCCCGCTGGCGGGCAGGAGGCGCAGGACCAGGAGGATCCCGAGCTGACGTCCCTGCGGCATCGCCTGATCGGTGCGGTGCTGCTGTCGGTGCCGGTCATCGTGATCTCGATGATCCCGGCGCTGCAGTTCACCTATTGGCAGTGGGCGGTGCTCACCCTCACCGCACCTGTGGTGGTGTGGGCCGCGTGGCCCTTCCACCGCGCCACCCTGATCAATCTGCGCCACGGCGCCGCCACCATGGACACCCTGATCACGGTGGGCACGGTCGCCGCGTTCCTGTGGTCGCTGTACGCCCTGTTCCTGGGCACGGCCGGCAAGCCCGGCATGACCCATGAGTTCTCGCTGGCGATCGGCCCGTCCGACGGGGCGGCGAACATCTACCTCGAGGTCGCCGCCGGCGTCACGATGTTCCTGCTGCTGGGCCGCTACTTCGAGAAGCGCTCGAAGAGACAGGCCGGCGCCGCGCTGCGAGCCCTGATGGACATGGGGGCGAAGGACGTCGCCGTGGTGCGGAACGGCGCCGAGGTACGGATCCCGGCGGCCGAGCTCACGGTGGGCGAGGAGTTCGTGGTCCGACCGGGCGAGAAGATCGCCACCGACGGCGTGGTCGTCTCCGGCTCCTCGGCGGTGGACGCCTCGATGCTCACCGGCGAGTCCGTGCTCGTCGAGGTCGGCGAGGGCGACGCCGTCACCGGCGCCACCGTGAACGCCGGCGGTCGCCTGCTGGTGCGGGCCACGCGCGTGGGCAGCGACACCCAGCTCGCGCAGATGGCGAAGCTGGTGGAGGACGCGCAGTCCGGCAAGGCAGAGATCCAGCGACTGGCCGATCGGATCTCGGGGATCTTCGTGCCGGTCGTGATCGCCTTCGCGGCGATCGTGCTCGGCGCCTGGATCGGAGCCGGGTTCCCGATCGAGGCGGCGTTCACCGCCGCGGTCGCCGTGCTGATCATCGCCTGCCCCTGCGCGCTCGGGCTCGCCACCCCCACCGCGCTGCTGGTGGGCACCGGCCGCGGCGCCCAGCTCGGGATCCTCATCAAGGGGCCCGAGGTGCTCGAGTCCACGCGACGCATCGACACCGTGGTGCTCGACAAGACCGGCACCGTCACGACCGGCCGGATGACGCTCGCCGAGACCATCCCGGTCGACGGAGTGGACGCCGCCGAGCTGCTGCGTCTCGCCGGCGCGGTCGAGAACGCCTCCGAGCATCCCATCGCCCAGGCGATCGCCACGGGTGCTGCCGAGCAGATCGGAGCGCTGCCCGCTGTGGAGCAGTTCGAGAACCTCGAAGGACGGGGCGTGCGCGGCACCGTCGAGGGCCGTTCCGTGCTCGTCGGCCGCGCCTCTCTCCAGGAGGATCAGGGACTGCCCGCGCAGCTGGCCGAGGCGAAGGAGCGTGCCGAATCCCGTGGGCAGACCGCCGTGGTGGTCTTCTGGGACGGGCGGGCGCACGGCGTGCTGGTGGTCTCCGACTCCGTCAAGCCCACCAGCGCCGAGGCGGTCTCCCAGCTGAAGGGGCTCGGGCTCACCCCGCTCCTGCTCACCGGCGACAACCGGGCCGCGGCCGAGCAGATCGCCGCCGAAGTGGGGATCGACGAGGTCATCGCCGAGGTCATGCCGCAGGACAAGATCGACGTGGTCTCGCGTCTGCAGGGTGAGGGCAAGGTGGTGGCGATGGTGGGCGACGGCGTGAACGACGCCGCCGCACTCGCCCAGGCCGATCTGGGGCTGGCCATGGGCACCGGCACGGACGTCGCCATCGAGGCCTCGGACCTCACGCTCGTGCGTGGGGACCTGCGCAGCGCGGCCGACGCGATCCGGCTGTCGCGCCGCACCCTCGGTACGATCAAGGGCAACCTGTTCTGGGCCTTCGCCTACAACATCGCGGCGATCCCGCTGGCCGCGCTGGGTCTGCTGAACCCGATGCTGGCGGGTGCCGCGATGGCGTTCTCGAGCGTGTTCGTGGTGGGCAACAGCCTGCGCCTGCGCTCCTTCCGCAGCCGAGCGGCCGAGAACCCCGTTCCCGCCGCGGAGCAGACCGCACCGCAGCCCGCCACCGCCAGCTGAGCACCCCGCCCGCCACCTCCCGAAGGAGTCCTGTGACCACCACCGACCCGAGCACCGGCGACACCGCCACCACCGACGCCCCCGCCTCGCAGGGGTGCCAGATCCATGGGCACCATCACGGCTACATCTCCGAGAAGTCCCGCTACCTCGCACGCCTCAAGCGCATCGAGGGACAGGCCCGGGGCCTGCATCGGATGGTCGATGAGGAGAAGTACTGCATCGACATCCTCACGCAGATCAGCGCGCTCAAGAGCGCGCTGGACGGGGTGGCGATGGGGCTGCTCGAGGACCATCTCCAGCATTGTGTGGTCGACGCCGCGCGCGCAGGCGGTCAGGAGGCGGAGGAGAAGCTCCAGGAGGCCACCGCGGCCATCGCGCGGCTCGTGCGCTCCTGATCCTCTCCGCGATCGGCGAGCACGCTGCGCGGGAGCCGTCGGCGCCCCGTGGCGCCCACGCCTGGGCGATGGACTAGAGTCCACGGTAGGCTGTGATGGCGGCCATAATCGTTCCGCACCCGCGCAGGCCAGGGGCCTGCATCGAGCGTGCGTCGGCAGGATCGAGGAGATCGATGACCGAGAAGTCTGTGCCCCGGGCGCAGGACAGCGAGCTGTCCACCGTCTCGGCGGCGCCCGCC
>JAAZLF010000366.1 GCA_012799425.1 Actinomycetales bacterium
CACCACGATCGTGAGCATGCGGCGCAGATGCCCCGCCCCGTCGATCTCCGCGGCCTGCAGGATGTCCTTGTCGATGGTGCGCATGTACTGGTACAGCAGGAACATCGCGAAGGCGCTGGCGACGCCGGGCAGGATCAGCCCGGCGTAGGAGTTCAACCAGCCCAGGTTCGCCACCGTGATGTAGTTGACGATCAGGGTGACGTGGCCGGGCAGCATCAGCGAGCCGATGATCAGCACGAATGCGATCTTCTTGAACTTGAAGTCCACGAACACGAAGGCGTAGGCGCACAGGATCGCGAGGCTGAGCTCGAGCAGCGTGCCCACTCCGGTGGTGACGATGGAGTTGACGAAGAAGCGGTCGAAGGGGGCGCTGTTCCAGGCCGCGGTGAAGTTCTCGAAGGTGAGCTCTCGCGGGATCCACTGCAGCGGCCAGGAGTAGATGTCCTGGTGGGGCTTCAGCGAGGAGGAGAACAGCCAGAACAGCGGCACGAGGAAGACGCCGATGGTGGCGATGACCGCTGCGATCAGCAGCCCGGTCTTCCACAGCGGTCGGCGGGGACCGCGGTCGCGCCCCCGGTTGCGGGGTGCGGGCTCGGCGGCGCCGGCGAGGGCGTCCTTATCTGCGGTCAGAGTGCTCATGAGTCGTAGTTCACCTTCTTGTCGCCGTAGCGCACCTGCACGTACGTGATGATCAGGAGGATGACCAGCAGCACCGTCGCGGCGGCCGAGGCGCTGCCGATGTCGAACTTCTGGAACGCCTCCTCGTAGACCATCCAGCTGAGGGTGCTGGAGGAGGTGCCGGGGCCGCCGCTGGTCATGATCGAGATGATGTCGAAGGCCTGGGCGGCGGAGATGATGCCGGTGATCGAGAGGAAGAACGTGATCGGGCTCAGCAGCGGCAGCGTGAGGTGGCGGAACAGCTTCCAGCCGTGGGCGCCGTCGAGGGCCGCGGCCTCGTAGAGGTCCTTGGGCAGGTCGAGGATCGCGGTGTAGCAGATGACGGTGACGAAGCCCAGGCGCTGCCAGGTGTAGGCGATCGTGATCGACCACAGCGACCAGTCCGAGGTGGTGGTCCACGCCGGGGAGTCCGCACCGAACAGGGAGAACGCCCAGCGGGAGAGTCCGTAGTTGGGGTCGAACATGAACAGCCACAGGATGCCCACGGCCGCGCCCGGGAGCATGTGCGGGGCGAAGGCCATGGTCTGGGCGAAGCCGGTGAAGGGGACCTTGGTGGCCAGCAGGCTTCCCAGCAGCAGGCCCAGCACGAGCGAGCCGACCACGCTCACGCCGGTGAAGATCAGGGTGTTCATCAGGACCTGGCCGAAGCTCGCGTCCGTGAACAGGTCGGTGTAGTTGCCCAGGCCCACCCACTCGGGGCTCGGAGCGACGAAATCCCATTCGAAGAAGCTCAGCCCGATGTTGTACAGCGCCGGGTAGTAGGAGAAGACGATGATCGCGATGAGGTTCGGGGCGATGAGGGCGCCGAACAGCAGCGCGTCGCGGCGAACGCGGCGGCGGCGCTGGGGCGAGCGTCGGCGCTCCTCGCTGCGCCGGGGCGGTGCAGCGGCGGGGCCGACGGGTTCCACCGGCGCGCCTGTCGTGTCACCCCCGGCCGGATCCTTCTGGCCCGGGCGGGGAGAGCGGACTGCGAGTGTCATGGGAGCGCTCCCAGCTTCCTGGTCGGAGGACCTCCCTGGCGGGCGGTCGCGGTGCGGGCGGCAGTCTCGACGGCGCTCCGCGGGGTGGAGCGGCCATCGGTCGGGCCGAGGGTCCGGGCCGTCCACGGCGGGCCGGGACAGCGGGCCGACGGCGGAGCGGGGCTGCTCCGGCGCCGTCGACAGCCCTCACCGTAGAGACCGCTGCGAACCCCGCCAAGACGGCATCCGTGCAGGTGAATCGCACATGAACGCTGCCTATCACCGCAGGTGGGAGCGCTCCCACACCGTGCTCGCACCGCCCGGCCTCTGCCGTACGGACCCGCTCGTGGGGTGCGGTCCACCGGATGTTCACCCGGCAGTTCGCAAGAGTTCCGCGACGGCCGGTTCTGGTCGCCCGCCCAAGAACTCGGACTTCACCGGGAGGTCACCCGCACGCCCTGGTGGGCGTCACCTCCTGGGCTATCGTGCGCCGAACACACCGACACCGCTCAGCGACGGAGGGAAGGAGGCTCGATGCCGCGTCCGCCGACGATGGAGGACGTCGCCCGCGCCGCCGGCGTCTCCCGCTCCACCGTCTCGCGGGTGTTCCAGAACGCCGGGGAACGGGTCTCCCCCGATGCGCTGATCAAGGTCCACGAGGCGGCCCGGCGCCTCGGCTACGTGCACAATCTCGTGGCCAGCGGGCTGGCGATGCGGCACGGCCGGCAGCTCGGACTGCTGATCCGCGACGCGACGAACCCCGCCTACGGACACCTCCACGCCGAGATGCACCGGGCCGTGGAGGCCGCCGGACGCACCCTGATCTCGGCCACCGCCTTCCGGCACGACTACGGCTCTGCGGAGATCGACGGGCTGAACCGGTTGATCGGACAGCGGGTGGCGGGGGTCTTCGTGGGCACCGGAGTGACCGCCGCCGAGGACCTGGTCGAGACGGTCACCGCGACGCCGATGATGATCCTGGGCCGCCCCAACGACCATCCCCGGATCGAGTCGGTGAGCTACGACGAGCGCACCCACGGCCGTGTGATGGCCGAGCAGATCGCCGCCCGCGGGCACCGCCGGATCGCGGTCCTCACCGCGCCGCTGCTCTACTCCCGGGTGTTCGACCTGCGCATCCGCAGCCTCGTCGAACGCTGCCAGGAGCTGGGCCTCATCACGGTCCCGGTCGAGCTGCTGCCGGTGGAGCAGGGCGTGGCGCGCGCCCTCGAGGTCGCGCGGGACGAGTCGCTGAGCTGCATCGTCTGCCCGGTGGACTATGTCGCCCTGGACCTGCTGCGTGCGGCGGCGGCACGAGGCGTGCGGATCCCCGAGGACGTCAGCACGGTGGGCTTCGACGGGCTCGGCGACGGACTCGACCTGCTGGGGCTGGCGACCCTGCAGCTGCCGGTCGAGGAG
>JAAZLF010000367.1 GCA_012799425.1 Actinomycetales bacterium
GACGCCACGGTGTAGATGGTCACGCCCACCGCCACGGCCGCGGCCGCCGCCGTGGCGGACAGCCCCAGGTGGTTCGTCATGTACAGCAGTCGGAAGGTGATGAACAGGTAGGACGCCAGGATGATCAGGAACCGGCCCCACCACACGAGACCGAAGTCGGGATGCTTCAGCGGGTTCGTCCAGAAGGTGGTGAGGAGCTCGCGGAGGTTGAAGGGATAGCGGTTCTGCTTCAGCACGGGCTCGGGGAGCATCAGTGCGTAGACCGTCATCAGCACCACGCCGATGAGCGCGGGCACCAGGAACAGCAGCAGCATGCTGCCGCCGAAGACAGCGGCGAGCCAGGTCGCAGCCATGATGCCGGTGTTCTGCGCGATGGCGATCAGCCCGGAAGTCTTCCCGTACTGCTCCGAGGGGAGCTGATCGGCGACGGAGGCGAGGAACGCGGCGAAGGCCATGTTCGCGAACGCCTGGGAGATGAACCAGCCGACCGCCATCACCAGTGGGCCGGTGGCCACGGCGATGAGCACCAGTGCGAGGGCCAGTCCGACGATGCCCACGATGATCCACGGTCGGCGGCGGCCCCACCGCGAGGTGCTGCGATCCGAGATCCTTCCACCGAGCGCGTTGAACACGACCGCCGCGAGCGCACCGGGGGCGATCACCATGGCGGTCATCGACGCCTGTTCGGCGGGCACGGCGGTGAGCGTCTGGATCTTCATCTGGATCGAGACGGTCGCGGGCGCCAAGAGCGCGATGTACAGGCCGAACTGCGCCAGGACGATCCCGGCGATGAACCATGCCGGGCGCTTCCGCACCGGCTTCGTGCCGAGATACGGGATCGGAAGTGCGGATCCGATCAGGTTCCGGCTGCCACCGGGCGCGATGGTCGGATCCGGCACGACGCCGTATTCAGGTGCCGCAGAGGTCAAGAGGACTCCTTCGTCGAAAAGTGTGCGCGGGTGGCCGCTCCGCTGCTGCGCGAGCCGCGTGCCGACCGCGGCGGACATTATTAGTCGATACCCACTAATAAGTCGAGCGATTCTTATCCACTGGTCACTTTTCGGCACGAGGATGTCCCCACCAGGCACGCTCCGATGCCTAGGGGGTGCAGTGCATCACGCTCGAAGCCATGGGTCTTCCATGGCGCGGGCGGCGCGACCGTCAGGCGGCGCGGCGACCGGCGGCGAGGTCGAGCAGGTGGTCGAGCACGCCTTCACCGCTCGCACGCAGGCCGTTGTGCTCGTACTCGCTGGTGACCCAGGGCCGCAGGCCGGGCAGCAGCTCGGCGGTGGCCAGGGAGTGCTCGCGCGGGACGTATACGTCGCCGAAGTAGACCGCGGCGGCGCCGGGGACCTGGCAGTCGCGCAGCACGTCGGCGTCGTACAGCTGCGGCCACTCGTGCTCTGCCAGCAGGTCCGCCGCCTCCGCCCACATCTCCAGCTCCGGATCCTCGGCGAAGAGGTCGCGGTGCATGTGCTCCCCGCCCAGCAGGGTCGGGTCCTCGCGCACCTCGGCCGGCATCATCCGATCCGCGGACCAGCGGGTGGCGACCCCGTCGGCCCAGCAGCTCTCGTGGATCACGGCGTAGAGCGGGTTGCGGCCGCCGAAGGGCAGCGCGCCTGCGAGGTCGTGGGCGAAGGCCGGAGAGGCGGGGTCGAGGTCCAGCA
>JAAZLF010000368.1 GCA_012799425.1 Actinomycetales bacterium
CGTGGCCGCATCGTGTACCGCTACAAGTGATCGTCCCGGGAGAAGGAAAGCAATGAAGGTCAAGCCGAGCGTCAAGCCGATCTGTGACAACTGCAAGGTGATCCGTCGCCACTCGCGCGTCATGGTGATCTGCTCGAACCCCCGTCACAAGCAGCGCCAGGGCTGAGCGGAGCGATCCGCCGGTCCCGGCATCTGCCGTGACCGCCGCCCCAGGGCGGCACGCCCCGCAGGGGCAGCCCGCACAGCGGGCACCACACAAGAGAAGAGACGACTCCGCCGGCATTCGCCGGAGACCCGCAGTGCGGAGGCTGCGGCGCCCAGGGACAGACGCCCGGGCGAGGAGTCGGATCAGGCCTCCGAGACAGTAGGAGAATGCACATGGCACGTCTGGTGGGAGTCGACCTTCCGCGCGAGAAGCGCCTCGAAGTCGCCCTGACGTACATCTTCGGCATGGGTCGCACCCGTGCCCAGGAGACCCTGGCCGCGACCGGTGTCTCCGGTGACACGCGCGTGCGCGAGGTCAGCGACGAGGAGCTGGTCAAGCTCCGCGATCACATCGAGGCGAACTACATGGTCGAGGGTGACCTTCGCCGTGAGGTGGCCGCCGATATCCGCCGCAAGGTCGAGATCGGCAGCTACCAGGGACTGCGCCACCGCCGCGGCCTCCCGGTCCACGGCCAGCGCACCAAGACCAACGCGCGCACCCGCAAGGGCCCCAAGCGCACGGTCGCCGGCAAGAAGAAGACCCGCTGATCCACGGCACCTGCCGTCGGACCGCGGACGTCTTCGGACCCGTAGTCACTTCGCGCCGCTGAGGGATCCGGCGCACCCCATACTCACCAGAGGAGTTCTGCCGCATGGCAACCAAGACCCAGCAGACCGCTGCGCGCAAGCCGCGTCGCAAGGACAAGAAGAACGTCGTCAACGGTCAGGCGCACATCAAGAGCACGTTCAACAACACGATCGTGTCCATCACGGACCCGAACGGCGCCATCATCTCCTGGGCCTCCGCCGGCCAGGTCGGCTTCAAGGGCTCGCGCAAGTCGACCCCGTACGCCGCGCAGATGGCCGCCGAGGCCGCCGCTCGCCGCGCTCAGGAGCACGGCATGAAGAAGGTCGACGTCTTCGTGAAGGGCCCGGGCTCCGGCCGCGAGACCGCGATCCGCTCGCTCACCGCGACCGGTCTCGAGGTCGGCTCGATCCAGGACGTCACCCCGCAGCCGCACAACGGCACCCGTCCGGCCAAGCGCCGCCGCGTCTGACCCGTCGGTCGGGGCGGGGGCCGAGCCCTCCGCCCCGACCGCACCGTGCCGGGCGGCCACGCGCCGCTGCGGCACCCTGGACACCACTCACCTTCTAGGCCCACCGCCCCCTTCTGAGCGTCATATGGCGGACGTTCGCTGAAAGGATCCACAGTGCTCATTGCACAGCGCCCCACGCTGACCGAAGAGGTCGTGTCGGACAACCGCTCCCGGTTCGTCATCGAGCCGCTCGAGCCGGGCTTCGGCTACACCCTCGGCAACTCCCTGCGCCGCACCCTGCTGTCCTCCATCCCCGGCGCCGCGGTCACCTCGATCCGCATCGACGGCGTGCTGCACGAGTTCAGCACCGTCCCCGGCGTCAAGGAGGACATCACCGAGGTCATCCTCAACATCAAGAACCTCGTCGTCTCCTCGGAGAACGACGAGCCCGTCGTGATGTACCTGCGCCGTGAGGAAGCCGGTCGCGTCACCGCCGCCGACATCACCCCGCCCGCCGGCGTGGAGATCCACAACCCCGACCTCCACATCGCGACCCTCAACGAGAAGGGCCGCCTGGAGATCGAGCTGATCGTCGAGCGCGGTCGCGGCTACGTCTCCGCCGCGCAGAACAAGGGCATCGACGGCGAGATCGGCCGCGTGCCGGTCGACTCGATCTACTCGCCGGTGCTCAAGGTGACCTACAAGGTCGAGGCGACCCGTGTCGAGCAGCGCACCGACTTCGACAAGCTCATCGTCGACGTCGAGACCAAGCCCGCCATCTCCCCGC
>JAAZLF010000369.1 GCA_012799425.1 Actinomycetales bacterium
CCCAGCTCACCAGCGTCGACCCCAACTCGGATCGTCTCGGAGCGCTCGCCGCCCAGTTCCTCGTCGAACGCGTCTCGGGCCATGAGGGGCCGACCCGCGACGTGGCCGTCGCCCCGTCGATGGTGGTGCGCCGCACCACGTCGGCGGGACCCCGCCCCGAGACCACCAAGCGCAAGCGCATCTCGGTCGACTGACCGGGGCGCCGCCCGCACCATCCCGTGCTCCTGCGAACGCTCTTCTCCCTGCGATAGGCTCCGACCATGATCAACACCACGAACGACCCGAGCACGCCGCCCACCCAGCGGTCCATCGGCGAGCTCGTCCAGTCCATCCGCGACGAGCTCCTCGGTGTCGTCCACCATTAGATCGACATCGCGAAGAAGGAGGTCACCGCCCTCGCGGTCAAGGCCGGCATCATCGCCGCCTGCGCGGCGGTGCTGCTGTTCCTCCTGCTCTCCGCCTGGGTGATGCTGCTGTTCGCAGCGGCCACCGGGCTCCAGGCCCTGGGGCTGCCGTACTGGGGCGCCTTCCTCATCGTCGCGGGCGTGTTCGTCGTGATCGGCGCGATCCTCGGACTCGTCGCGTTCCTGGTGTCGAAGAAGCTCAAGGCCCCCGAGACCACCATCGAGACCGCACAGTCCGCGGTCCAGGCGGTCCAGGGCAAGCGGCGCCAGAACGCCGTCTCCTACGACGACACCTTCGAGGAGCTCTACGGCAAGCAGGTCAGCGCTCGCGCCGACTGATTCCCGAGCGCCCCCACCTGCGCGAGCCGAGGACGCCGGCCGCGCTGTGGGGCAGTACCCTGGGGGAGTGACTCTCCACCTGCACGACACCGCCACCCGTTCCGTCGCACCGTTCACCCCGGTGCGAGAGGGGGCGGTGTCGATGTATGTCTGCGGACCGACCACACAGGGTGCCCCGCACCTCGGACACCTGCGCACCTTCCTCGCCTTCGACGTGCTGGTGCGCTGGCTCGAGCGCAGCGGTCTGGCGGTCACCCACATCCGCAACGTCACCGACATCGACGACAAGATCCTGACGAGATCTGCCGAGACGGGCGCGGACTGGTGGGCGCTGTCCCTGCGCTTCGAGCGTGAGTTCCAGGACGTCCTGGACCAGATCGGCAACCGCCGCCCCAGCTATGAGCCGCGCGCCACCGGGCACGTCCCCGAGATGATCGAGCTGATGGAGCTGCTCATCGAGCGCGGCCACGCCTACGCCGACGGGAACGGCTCGGTGTACTTCGACGTGGCCTCCCATCCGGGCTACGGCTCGCTCACGCGCCAGTCCCTCGGGGACATGCAGGACGCCGGAGAGGAGATGGAACCCGGCAAACGCGATCGGCGCGACTTCGCCCTGTGGAAGGCGGCGAAGGCGACCGAGCCGGACTCCGCCTCCTGGGACACGCCCTTCGGCCGAGGACGCCCGGGCTGGCACCTCGAATGCTCCGCGATGAGCCGCAAGTACCTCGGAGAGACCTTCGACATCCACGCAGGTGGGCTCGACCTGCGCTTCCCGCACCACGAGAACGAGCAGGCGCAGTCGCATGCGGCGGGTTTCGGCTTCGCGCGGCTCTGGATGCACTCCGGGGTGCTCACCGTGGACGGCCAGAAGATGGGCAAGAGCCTTGACAACTTCGTCACCGCCGCGCGCGCCCTGGCTGAGCATCCCACCGCCGCAGTGCGGCTCGCCCTGGTCAGCGGCCACTACCGCGCCACGGTCGAGTACAACGCCACCGCGATGCGTGAGGCGGAGACCGTCTGGGAGCGCTTCAGCGCCACCGCGCGACGCGCCGCAGAGCTGCTCGGCGAGGACCCCTCAGCCGCCGCCGAGGCGGATCTGAGCGCGATCGAGCTGCCGGCGGAGTTCGTCGCCGCGATGGATGATGACCTCACGGTCCCCGAGGCCCTCGCCGTCATCCATAGGGAGCAGTCGGCACTGAACTCGCTCCTCGCCGCCGGTGCGGCGCGGTCCGAGATCGTGGCGGGACTGGGCCGCCTGCGCGCCATGCTGGACGTGCTGGGTCTGGACCCGCTGTCTGTGCAGTGGGCCGGAGCCACGGGCACGACAGGCGCCGAGCATGCCGCCCTGGACTCCCTGATCACCGCCCAGCTCGCCGCCCGAGCGGCCGCGCGCGCCGAGAAGGACTGGGCCCGGGCGGACGCGCTGCGCGATGCGCTCACCGCCGCAGGGATCCGCATCGAGGACGGGCAGGACGGAGCCCGATGGACCCTCGAGACCACGATCTGAACGACTGAGGAGACGCCACATGGCAGGGAACAGCGCGCGCCGCGGAGCGGTGCGCAAGAGCAAGAAGGGCGCGAGCACCGGCTCCGGAGGTGTGCGCCGCCGTGCTCTCGAGGGCAAGGGACCGACGCCGAAGGCCGAGGACCGCCCCGCCCACAAGGCGTACAAGGGCGGTGCCTCCGGTGGCGGGCCGCGCCGCGGCGGAGGCGGCAAGGGGGCCCGCAAGGCCCCCGGGAGCGACCAGGTCGCCGGCCGCAACGCCGTGCTGGAGGCGCTGCGCGAGGACGTGCCGGCCACGCAGCTGACCGTGATGGTGCGTCTGGACGCC
>JAAZLF010000034.1 GCA_012799425.1 Actinomycetales bacterium
CCCCGCCGGGCCCGCACGGACGGGGCCCGGCCGGGCCCCGCGCGGCGGGAATCCGCCGGCCCTCGCGGGGCCGGGGCAGGGCCTCAGGAGAACAGCGCCAGCACGTACACCGCGAACAGCAGCAGGTGCACCGCGCCGTGGATCGCCGTGACCCGCGGCGCGGAGGCCGCCAGCGCCGAGACCGCGAGCGTGACGCCGAGCAGCAGCAGGTTCGCGGGTGACTCGGCGAGGACCACCGGCGTGCCGGTGAGCAGGCCGATCACAAGCACTGTCGGGATCGTCAGGGCTAGGGTCGAGACAAGCGCGCCATGGCACAGGTTCGCCACCCGCTGCATCTCCCCGGCCAGTGCGGCCCGCACCGCGGTGAGGGTCTCCGGGGTGAACACGATCATCGCGATCAGCATCCCGCTCAGCGCGACCGGTGCGCCGAGCCGGGCCAGCCCGTCATCGAGCAGGCCCGCCATGTGCTGGGACAGCAGCACGATCGGCAGCACCGTCGCGATCAGCAGGGCGGAGCGCAGCAGCAGCTCCGCACGATGGGTGGCCAGCGTCTCGCGCAGCGGGGTGCGCTCCGCGGCCGGGGCGGAGCTGTCGACAGATCGTGTCGATGCGGCCTGGCGGGGCGGTTCGACCTCTCGGAACTCTCCGGCCTGGGCGGACATCTGCCGCCAGAGGAAGAAGGCGTACACCACCACGGTCGCGGCGCCGATCATCAGCGCCTGCCCGGGCAGATAGCCCCCGTCCCGGCCGATCATCATCGGCAGCGCGAAGGCGAGCGCCGCCAGTGCCACCAGCATCATCAGGTACGAGGAGGTGCCCACCCGGTGCAGGGCGAGTGCGCCGTGCTTCAGCCCTCCCACCAGCAGGCACAGGCCCAGCGCCAGGTTCATGATGATCATGGACACGGCCATCACCGAGTCGCGGGCGATGGTGGTGTGCTCACCGGGTCCGAGCATCACCGCGGCGATCAGCACCACCTCGATGACCACGATCGACAGGGTCAGCACCAGGGTGCCGTACGGGTCGCCGAGGCGCCGGGCGAGCGCCTCGGCCTGCTGGACCACCCCGCCGGCGGCCACCACGATGATCGCGACGATCGCGGCGAGCACCAGGGCGAGCACGGCGGAGGGCAGCGGCCGGGCCAGCAGCGGCGACAGCAGGGTCGCGGCGCCGACGGCGATCCAGCCGAGCGCGAGGCGGGCGAGCGCGGCGCGGGTGAGGACCGTGCGGAGGAGTCCGCCGTCTCGGGCGGGCGTCTGTGTGGTCACGGGAGGAACCTCCTGCGAGGCCGTCCTCGGGTGAGTGCACCGACCGGGTCGTCCCGGCCGGGGCGCCGGCGAGAGCGGCCGACGCGACCTCCCCCACGATAGCTGCGTGAGTGATGATCACGCCGCCGCCGGTGAGCGACCTGACCATCCGTCGCTGCGGTGGATCACTCCTCGTGCGGGGCCTCGATCCCGACCAGCAGGCCCTGGTCGTTGTCCGCGTAGGTGCCGGGTGCGACCGAGAGGTCCCAGCGCTCGCCCCCGGCGGTGGCGGCCTCGCAGTCGACCGTCTCGAAGCGGGCGAAGTCCAGGCCGTCCTCGCAGGTGACCTCGGACCAGTCGGCCATTCCCTGCACCGGGACGTACGCGAACTCGGAGGTGAGGGTGTCCAGGGTGCTGCTGGCGAGCTGCTCAGCGCTCAGCGGCTCGAGCCCGAAGGCGGAGCCGAAACCCACCCCGGTGAGGACCGCGTCCTCCTCGAGCAGGTCGTCGGCGCTCTCCGGGAGCCCGCCACCGGTGGTGAACAGCACCGCGTCCTGGCTGCCGCTCATAGGCTCCTCCTTGTGCGGGATGCGCACCGCGTGTGCGGTCCACTCCTGGGCGGGCTCGGACTGCTCGATCCCCGCCGGGCCCTCGCAGCCGGCTGTGCCTCCCTGCTCGAGCACGAGATCGTCGGCGCACTCGGCGGGGGCGTCGAACCGCGCGGTGAGCAGACCGGCCAGATCCTCGGCCGTCACGGTGAGGGGGCCGTCGCCGGTGGCATCGTCGAGACCCAGATCGGTCACCAGCATGATCCGGGTGCGCTCGCCGGAGGCCGCGGGGCCGTCTGCTCCGTCCGGGTCCTCGGCGTCATCCTCGTCGCGATCATCCGCCGTGCCGCCCTCATCGGAGGCCGGGTCTCCGTCGTTCTCGGAGGGCGAGTCCTCGCCCGTGGGCTGCGACTGTTCGCCGCCGCCGTCGGAGGCCTCCGTGCTGCTCGCGGGGGAATCGGCCTCCGGGCCGCCGCCCTCCGAACCACAGGCGGACAGGCCCAGCAGCGCCGCGGCGGCCGCCAGAGCGAGAGCGGATCGGGCGGGACGGGTGAAGCGCGTGACGGTCATGGGGGTCCTCTTCCTCGAGAGCCCGGGGCGGCGGTGGTGCCGTCACGGAGCCGGACTCGATGCGTTCCGGCCCACACCGTGCCATTTGGTCAAGGAACGGTCAACGAAATCCCATGGAATCGCGGTGTCGGGTCCGTGGAGGTCCTGTGCCCGGCGGGATGGAGCCTGCCTCAGCGCCGCTCGGGCGGCCCCGACGAGGGGCCGTCGCCGCGGGGCCCGGGGTCTCCGTGCTGCCGACGGTACAGATCGTCCTCGGCATCCTCCTCCGCCCTCGTGCCCGAGCGTCGCGGATCGCGGAAGCCCAGCGCGATGCCGAGCCCGGCACCGACGATGAAGCCGACCAGCGCGCCCGCGAAGAGATTGTCGAAGACGGCCAGCCCCAGGCCGACGCCCACGGTGAAGCCGATCATCATCCCGAACGGCAGCCAGGTGGCGTCGAAGCGGCGGCGGGTGCGGGGAGTCATGGATCCTCCGTCCGATGGTGTCCTGGGGTGCCGGATGCACCCGCGGGAGCGGGACCCCTCAGACTAGACCCGTCCCGCTGCGGCCCCGCCCGCCGAGGCCCGGACCGGGCCCCGCCCGGCGGGTTTCGCCGATACGATCCCAGGCGTGACAGCGACCCCGACCCCGCCCTCGAGCCCGACGACCCTGCAGGCCCTGCGCAACCCCCGCCTGCTGACCACCGAAGCGCTCGCCGGGGCGGTCACGACCCTCGCACTGATCCCCGAGGTGATCTCCTTCTCGGTGATCGCCGGCGTGGACCCCAAGGTCAGCCTCATCGCCTCCGTGGTGCTGGCGATCTCGATGTCGATCCTCGGCGGCCGCCCGGCGATGATCACCGCCGCCGCGGGCGCGGTCGCACTCGTGGTGGCGCCCCTGGTGCACACCCACGGCGTCGAGTACCTGCTGCCCACCGTGATCCTCGCCGGCATCATCCAGATCCTCTTCGGGGTGCTGGGCCTGGCGCGGATCATGCGGTTCATCCCGCGCTCGGTGATGATCGGTTTCGTCAACGCGCTGGGCATCCTCATCTTCGTCGCGCAGCTGCAGCATGTCCTGGACGTGCCCGCGATGGTGTACCCGCTGTTCGCGCTGACGCTCGTGGTGGTGCTCGTGCTGCCGCGCTTCACCAAGGCCGTGCCCGCACCGCTGGTCGCGATCGTGCTGGTCACCGCCATCGCGATGATCGCGCATCTCACCGTCCCCACCGTCGGTGACCAGGGCGCGGTCTCCGGCGGCCTGCCCGGCCTCACCCCGCTGACGGTGCCGCTCGATCTCGAGACCCTCCGCCTGATCCTCCCCACCGCGCTCAGCGTCGCCTTCGTGGGCCTGATGGAGACGCTGCTGACCGCCAAGCTGGTCGACGACATCACCGACACCCGCTCGCACAAGACCCGCGAGTCCTGGGCGCTCGGCGTCGCGAACATCCTCGCCGGCTGCTGGGGCGGCATCGCCGGCTGCGCCATGATCGGCCAGACCGTGGTCAACGTGAAGCTCGGCCGCGCCCGCACCCGGCTATCCACCTTCTTCGCCGGCGTGATGCTGCTGATCCTGGTCACCGTGCTCTCCGACCTGATGGAGGCGATCCCGATGGCCGCGCTCGCCGCGGTGATGATGGTCGTGGCCGTCTCCACCGTGGACTTCCACAGCATCAGGCCCTCCACCCTGAAGCGGATGCCGCTGTCCGAGACCCTCGTGATGGCCACGACCGTCGTCGTGGTGGTCGCCACGAACAACCTCGCGATCGGGGTCGCGGCCGGTGCGCTGCTGGCCATGGTGCTCTTCGCCCGCCGCGTCGCACACGTGACCACTGTGCGGCGCATCGCGAAGGAGGGGGCGGCGCTGTACACGGTGCGCGGTCCGCTGTTCTTCGGCAGCAGCAACGACCTCGTCGAGCAGTTCACCTACTCCGAGGACCCGCCCCAGGTGACCGTCGACTTCTCCGCCGCGCAGATCTGGGACGCCTCGACCGTGGCCGTGCTCGACTCCGTGCAGACCAAGTACGCCGAGCACGACATCGAGGTGCGCTTCACCGGCCTGGACGAGCACTCCACCGCCTTCCACGGCCGGCTCACCGGCACCCTGAACTGAGCCGCTCGGGGCCCACCGGGCCGGGGCGCGCCGAGCTGGCCCGTCGGCCGGCCTGCTATCTCACCAGGGCAGCACCTCGGGCACCGGCTCCGCACCGCGCACGTGCTGATCGCAGAAGGCGAGCACGGCCTGGTTCCAGGCGAGCGCGTTCGAGGGCGTGAGCACCCAGTGGTTCTCGCTGGTCAGCTGCAGGAAGCGGTGCGGCATGTCTTGCGGCTCGCCGTCCCAGGTCGAGACCAGGTCCCACCACAGCCGCAGCGCTTCGCTGATCGGCACCCGGTAGTCGCGGTTGCCGTGGGTGATCAGCATCGGGGTGGTGATCGTCTCCACCTCGTGATGCGGTGAGAAGGCGCGGTACCAGTCCGGGTTCTCCTCCTCGTGCAGGTGCACGCGCATCTTCCCCGCCGCCGCATCGGTGGTGCGGTGCTGCTGGTCCAGCGCCCACAGGCCCGCATGGGAGACGATCGCATCGAACCTCTCGGTGTGCCCGGCGATCCAGTTGGCCATGAATCCGCCGAACGAGGCGCCGAGCATCGCGGTGCGCGAGCCGTCGAGATCCTCCCGCACGAGGACCGCATCGAGCAGCGTCTCGCACTCGCGGTAGACCACATCGGGACGGCGAGGCCAACCCCGGTTCAGGCCCGTGTCCCCGTAGCCGGTGGACATCGCCGGATCGGGCATCAGCACCGCGTAGCCCCGCTCGACCGCGAGCCACGGGCACCAGCGCCAGCTCCACGCGTTGTAGGAGGCGTGCGGGCCGCCGTGGATCCACAGCATCATCGGGGCGGGGGATCCGGTCGAGGCCGAGGCCGGCAGGCACAGCCAGCCGCCCACGGTGACGTCGCCGACCTTCGTCTCGACCCACTCGAGCGTGCCGGGCAGGGCGCCGACAGCTCCCGGGGCCGGCAGCTCGGTGACGGCGCCGTCGGTCGCGATCCGGGTGGGCCGGGCGGGCTCACCCACGTCGCTGCGCAGCGCGAACACGCCGTCGGCCCCGGCGGCGAGGGAGGAGAACACTCCGCCCCCGACCAGCGTGCGTGCCTCTCCCGTCGACGGGTCGATCACGAGCACCGCGCCCGAGGAGTGCAGGTCACCGGCGACCAGGAGCGCGCCGTCCACCGCCCATTCGATGTCGCTGGGGGTGAGATCGCCCAGCTGCGCGATCACGGGGTCGCCGCCGCCCACGGGATGGATCTCCAGGCGGCTGTAGCTGGTGTCGGAGGGGGAGGAGGTGGTCGAGCGGATCACGGCCAGGTGCCTGCCGTCCCGGGAGAACAGCGGGCTGCTGTACTGGGCATGCTCACCGGCCTCCAGCAGCACCTCACGGCGCAGGGTGGCGGTGTCGAGCAGCACGATCGAGCTGCGGGTCTCGCCGCCGCGCACGCGATGGGTCCAGGAGGTCGCCACGGTGGTGCCGTCGGGGGAGAGGTCCGCGGAGGCGGCGTAGAGGGTCACGGTGCCCACGTCCGGGGTGAGATCGGTGAGGTCGCCGTGCGGGGAGACCAGCACCAGGCGCCTGCTGCGGTCGCCGATCTCGTGGTCCCACAGCCGGATCGGCATCCCGGTGTGCCAGATGGTGGTCTGCTTCGCGTCCTTGCGGGCCTTCCTCCGCTCGGCATCATCCTCGAGGGTGCCGCCGGGAAGCACGGCGGTGGCGGCGAGCATGTGGCCGTCCTCGGCGACGGACAGCAGCGACAGGCCCCCGGGCGCCGACGCCACCACCTGGGCCTCGCCCGTGCGGGGCAGGCGCCAGATCGCCGCTGTCTCCTCCTCGGCGCCGCCCTCGGGATCCGGCCGCGCGGAGCTGAACAGCAGCGAGCCGTCCGGCGCGAAGCGGGGCGAGCTCTCGCCCTGGGCGGAGAAGGTCAGCCGCCGTGCGGGCTCACTGCCTGCGGGGTCGAGCTCCCAGAGCGAGGAGACGAGCTTCGCGCCCGGCTCGTCGGCCTCCTGGATGGCGGCGACCACCCTGCCGTCCTGGCTCGCGGTCACGGAGGCCAGTCGGGGGATCCGCAGGAAGCCGTCGATGTCGGAGAAATCCGTGAAGGGGCTCGAGGTCTCAGCGCTGGGAGTGCTCATCCGCGCCACGCTACCGGAGGAGCGTGCCATCCTCAGGACCGCTCAGCGCCGGATGACGGGGCCCCCGCCGGAATGGTCCGTTTCGAGCTCGCCAAGCGCCTGCGCTGCCTCGGCCAGCGGATACGTGCGCTCCCGCGAGAATGCCCAGCACCGCGCCGCATGCGATCAGCAACGGCTGTCTGCGGTTCAGGAAGTTGCGGATCGTACTGCAAGGCTAGCTGTTGCGGGTCGTGACGATGGATTTCACGTCGCGCGGGGCATCTGAGCAATCGTGCTCAGGCATGTCGTGGACGACTGCTCTCTGAGTCGCTCCGACCCCCGGGGCGATAGGTTGGATCGGGGAGGTCTGATGAAGCATCGAATGATCGACGAGCGGGACACCGTCACCGAAGACGAAGCGACCCAGTTCCGAGTCGCCTTCGCGCACCCAGGACACTACGTGCAGATGCACGATGTAGAGAGCAGCAACGTGCGCGACGTGCTGCGCTGGGCGGAAGAGTTCAATCGGTCTGCGGAGACACCCGAGGGCACTCAGTACTTCGTCGCCCTCCGCAGAGATCACCCTGCCGAGTTCCCTGGCGACCATCCCGGCACAGATCTCGTCTGGCTCACCCCGCCACCGGAGAGCATCTTCGACTGAGCAGAGTTGACATCAGGAGGTGCCCCGTGCCTCCCGGTGCTACCTGCAAGTATGCTCCAGGCACCAGCCGATCCCCGCACGGGAGGTACGCCATGTGGTCCTTCCCGACGAAGCGCCCGAAGCTGCCCGCCACACCGCGCCGAGTTCTGCTCATGTTCTGTGAGGTGCCGACCTCCGATCCCACGGTCTGCGGTCCGAACAGGCCACTTATCGGCGCGCACCTCCGCGAGCAAGACGCCATCGCCACCGAGACCCGACACCCCGGCATGGGCGTCCACTGGATCGAGTTCGACATCACCGAAGACGCCCGCATGCCTGCGCGACCGTTCGTGTGGGTCGCCGTGAAGGCCGACGTGTTCCATGGGCTCCCCGAGGAGGACACGGACCCGGTTGAAGTTTTCAGCACAAGACGGCTGGGTCGTGACTGGATTGCTGCACGCGCCCGCCGCGGGCAGCTGCATCGCCTCTGGCGGGTCCCCCTCGGCCAGGCAGATCCCGAACACCCAGTCTGGACCGACGAGACCGACGGCTCCCTGACACGCGAACCATGAACGGAAAAAAGCGCCCTTGCCCGGACTGTGAGGGCCAGGCACGGGCGCTAGTGTTCAGCGGGAGACTGCGGTGCAGCCAGCAGGCGCGGGGTCTGATGATCCGCCATCGCTCGTCGCCGCGGGTGTTCTGCCCGACGTTCCTTCGCCCCGCCAGCCGACGCTTGCTGAATCCGCAGACGGGTCCTGCCTTCTGGCACGATCTGCGACCATCGCGCCTCTGGCGATGGTCACGGCAGACACCGAGGTTGCCTGAACTGCTGCTTCTCTTGTGCCCCCGAGACGATTCGAACGTCCGACACCCGCTTTAGGAGAGCGG
>JAAZLF010000370.1 GCA_012799425.1 Actinomycetales bacterium
GTGGTTCGAGTTCAACCGCGTCCAGCTGGTGCGACTCATCGTCCTCGCCGTCGTGCTGATCGCCATGTGCATCATCGCCTCGCGGGCCAAGCTGGTCCCCGGCCGCGTGCAGAGCGTCATCGAGCTGGTCATCGACTTCGTGAACAACAACATCATCGCGAACACGCTCGGCCTCAAGGAGGGCAAGCGCTTCGCCCCGATGCTGATCACGATGTTCTTCTTCATCCTCGCGATGAACCTGGCCGGGGTGATCCCCGGACTGAACCTCGCGGGCACCTCGGTGATCGGTCTTCCGCTGCTGCTGGCGCTGTGGACCTTCGTCACCTACGTCGGCGCAGGCATCAAGAAGCACGGCGTCCTGGGCTACTTCAAGTCCGAGACCATGCCGCCCGGCATCCCGTGGCCGATCTACATCCTGCTGATCCCGATCGAGCTGCTGCAGGTGATCGTGATCCGCTGGGCCTCGCTCACCATCCGACTGCTCGCGAACATGGTCGCCGGCCACATGATGATCGTCGTGTTCATCGGCATGACCCATGCGCTGCTGTTCTCGGGTGACTGGCTGATCGCGATCAGCCCCTTCGCCGGCGCGATGGCCATCGGCATCTACGGCTTCGAGATCTTCGTCGGCGCGCTGCAGGCCTTCATCTTCACGATGCTGACCGCCGTGTACATCCAGCTCGCGACGGCCGACGAGCACTGACCCCCGTCTCATCGGGGTGGCCGATGCGCCGTCCCTGAGCGGTTCCCCCCTGACCCAAGACCTGATCGTCGCCCCCACGCGGCACAACGAAAGGAAACACCCATGGAGTCCACGATCCTCGCAGAGGTGTCCGGCAACATCGGAACCATCGGCTACGGCCTCGCCGCGATCGGCCCGGGCATCGGCCTCGGCATCCTCGTCGGCAAGACCGCCGAGGCGCAGGCGCGCCAGCCCGAGATGCGCTCGCAGCTGCAGACCACCATGCTGATCGGTGTCGCGTTCACCGAGATCCTCGCGCTGCTGGCGATCGTCACCGGCCTCATCTTCGTCTGAGGTCGAGCAGATGATTTTGGCAGAAGCAGGGGGAGAGGTCCCCGGCTGGCGGCTGCTCATCCCGCTCCCTGAGGAGATCGTCTGGTCGGCGATCTTCCTTCTGATCTTCGTCGCCGTCTTCATGAAGTTCGTGCTCCCCCGCATGAACGCCGTGCTGGACGAGCGCGCCGAGAAGATCGAGGGCGGCATCCGCAACGCGGAGAAGGTCCAGGAGCAGGTCGACCAGCTCAAGAGCGACCAGGAGCAGGAGCTTGCCGCAGCGCGGCAGGAGGCCGCTTCTATCCGTGAGAAGGCCCGTGCGGACGGTCAGAAGATCGTCGACGAGGCCCGTGCCCGTGCCGAGGCCGAGAACGAGCGCGTTCTGGCCGCGGGACGCCAGCAGCTGAGCGCCGAGCGCATCTCCGCCTCGACCGAGCTGCGCGGAGAGGTCGGGACGCTCGCGAGCGACCTGGCATCCAAGATCGTCGGCGAGTCCCTCTCCGACGACGAGCGCTCCCGCCGTGTGATCGACCGGTTCCTGGACGACCTCGAGTCGAGCCAGGCCACCACCCGATAAGGAACCGTGATGCGAGGAACCTCCTCCACCTCCTTCGCCGAGGTGCTCCGGCAGGCCGAGGCCGCCTTCGCAGGCGTTGCCGAAAGCTCTGGCTCGCTGGAGTCCGAGGCCCAGGAGCTGTTCTCGGTGGCTGACGCCATCGACTCCAGCAACCAGCTCGTCCGCACGCTCTCCGACCCCGGCCGTCCGGCCGAGGTCAAGGAGGCCACCGTGCGCACGCTGCTGAGCAGCCGGGTCAGCCCACAGAGCCTCGACAAGACTCTCGAGGTCGTGCGCCGGCGCTGGTCCGAGCAGGAGGACATCCTCGATGCCCTCGAGCTGCTGGGCGTCTCGGCCCTGCTGGAGCAGGCCCAGTCCGAGGGCGTCCTCGAGCAGGTCGAGGGAGAGCTGTTCGAGGTCTCCCGCATGATCGACGACAGCGGTGAGCTCACCGCTGCGCTCGACGGCGCACGGGAGAACCCCTCGCAGCGCGCGACCATGCTGAGCACTCTGCTGGACGGTCGCACCCACCGGCTCACGGCCGCCCTCGCGGCCCGCGCCGTCGGGCGTCGCACCGAGCTCAAACCCGCCCGTCGGGTCGAGGAGTTCGCGCGCTTCGCCTCCGATCGTCGCCGGCGTGCCTTCGCCGCCGTGTCCAGCGCAGTGCCGCTGAACGAGGCGCAGCAGGCACGGCTCGGTGCCGTCCTGTCCAGCATCTACGGCCGCGAGGTCCAGATGAACCTCCAGGTCGACCCCGACGTCGTGGGTGGGCTCCGGATCCAGGTCGGCGACGACCTCTACGACGCCACCGTGCTGGCCCGGCTCTCCCGAGCCCGGTCGCAGCTCGTGGCCTGACTCACCCCGACGCCCCGGCGTCCCCAGCATTGTTCAGACCATCCCCGTGACGGGGAGACCGAGAGGAAGCGAAGCAGCAGATGGCGGAGCTCACGATCAGCCCGGAGGAGATCCGGAACGCCCTGGACACCGCGGTGTCCACCTACCAGGCAGGCGCCACCGAGCGCGAGGAGATCGGCCGCGTCAGCGAGGCCGCCGACGGCATCGCGCGCGTCGAGGGCCTGCCCAACGTCATGGCCAACGAGCTGGTCAGCTTCGAGGACGGAACCCTCGGCCTCGCCCTGAACCTCGAGCTGCGCGAGATCGGCGTCGTGGTGCTCGGTGAGTTCTCCGGCATCGAGGAGGGCCAGCAGGTCCGCCGCACCGGCCAGGTGCTCTCCGTGCCCGTCGGCGACGGCTACCTCGGCCGTGTGGTCGACCCGGTCGGCGCTCCCATCGACGGCCTCGGCGAGATCGAGACCGTGGGCCGTCGCGCCCTCGAGCTGCAGGCGCCCGGCGTGATGCAGCGCAAGGCCGTCAAGGAGCCCATGCAGACGGGCCTCAAGGCGATCGACGCGATGACCCCGATCGGCCGCGGCCAGCGCCAGCTGATCATCGGTGACCGCCAGACCGGCAAGACCGCGATCGGCATCGACACCATCCTGAACCAGAAGGCCAACTGGGAGTCCGGCGACCCCGAGAAGCAGGTCCGCTGCATCTACGTCGCCGTCGGCCAGAAGGGCTCGACCATCGCCTCGGTGCGCGCCACGCTCGAAGAGGCCGGCGCGATGGAGTACACCACCATCGTCGCGGCCCCGGCCTCCGACCCGGCCGGCTTCAAGTACATCGCTCCCTACACCGGCTCGGCCATCGGCCAGCACTGGA
>JAAZLF010000371.1 GCA_012799425.1 Actinomycetales bacterium
GGGGCCGTCGATCCAGCCGATGAGCGTCTCGTCCCCGGGCTGCGGCCGCTGGGACGCGCCGTCGACATCGTCGAGCAGATCCGCCTCAGGGTCCGCCGGAGCATCCAGCACGACCAGCACCTCGGCGATCGTGCGGCCGGCGAGACCCGTGAGGTCCACCTGCACGTCGTTCCACTGGTCGGCGTAGAGGATCCGGCCATCCCCGAGGCGGCGCGCGGTCGCCTCGGTCCCGTACTGGTCTCGGGGCGCCGCGTCGGACAGCCGGCTGCCGTCGTCGAGCACGAGATCGAGCGCCACATGGGTCGCGCCCCAGGTCTGCGACCCGTCGAGGACAGGGTGGACGTACCAGCGCAGGAGGTCTCCGGGCGCGATCGTGCGGCCGCGCAGCTCCTCGAGCCCCTCGAGGACCGGCGCCGGAGCCTCGGAACGTTCCCCGGGTCGTCCCGCGTACCGCAGGCTGGAGCGGGTGAGGAGGCCGGTGCCGTCCTTGCTGCTCGGTGATCCCACGGGGCCCTGGTCTGCGGTGACGATCATGCGCGTCAGGGTATCGACTGATGGTCCACGGCGGGGCGAGGCGTGCCCGTGGGGAGGGCTCCCCTCCTCCGTCGACTACACGGTCGATGAGCGGATCAACCGCCAGGGATACGCGATCTTCGAGGTCACCGAGTCGTACTCCGTCGAGGGTGAGGACGTCGACGTCGCGCTGCGCTGCTACGTGCGGCGCATCGACGGCGAGTGGGATCTGGACGGCATCGAGGTGCTCGAGCCGGGGGCCGAGCCGATCACCTGATCCCACCGCCCCGCACGCGCCGGTGGCTGCGGCAGCGCGCCTGGTAGGACTCGCTGCCGCCGATCTGCGCGACGGTCGCGGCGAGGGGGTCCGAGGCATCCTCGCGCAGCCGGGTGTGGAAGGCGGCATCCGCGCCGCAGAGGCTGCACACCGCCGTCAGCTTCACCACCTCCTCGGCCGTGGCCATGAGGGTCGGCAGCGGCTCGAAGGGCCCGCCGTCGTAGGTCACGCACAGGCCGGCGACCTCGACCCGGATCCCCGACTCGAGCAGCTGCTGGACCACCGGCACGAGCGACGTGCCGAAGAACTGGGCCTCGTCGACCGCCACCATGTCCGGCGGGTCCTCGGACGTCGCCCCGAGCAGCTGATCCGCGTGCTCGAGCATGTGCGCGGCAGCACCGCCGCCGGTGTGCGTGCTCAGCCGATCCCCGCCGCCGCGGTCATCGAGCCGGTGTCCGAACACCTCCGCCCGCAGGCCCGCCAGCCGGGCCCGTCGGACCCTCCTGAGCAGCTCCTCGGTCTTGCCGGCGAACATCGGACCCGCGATCACATGCAGTCGTCCTGCCTCCATGGGGCGCATGGCCCGAGAGTACGCGCATCACGCGAAGTACAGTGCCCGGATGAGCACACGCCGCCCCTCGCCCCTGGCCGGTCGGAAGCCCACCAAGCACGATCTCGCCGCCTTCGCCACCGCTGATCCGGATTCGATCGACGACGTCCTGCCGGATCCCGAGCGCGGGGACCCGCTGCGGCTGCTCATCGTCGGCATCAACCCCGGGCTGTGGACCGCGGCGGTCAACGCCCCCTTCGCCCGTCCCGGCAACCGGTTCTGGCCCTCGCTGCACCGGGCCGGCCTCACCTCGCGGCTGGTCGATGCCTCCCGCGGCCTGGACCCGGAGGACGAGCAGGATCTCCTGCGTCGCGGCATCGGCATCACGAACCTGACCGGGCGCGCCACGGTCCGCGCCGATGAGCTGAGCCGCGACGAGCTGCAGCGCGCCGGCGCCCGCCTGATCGAGCGCCTGGAGCAGCTGCGTCCGCGCACCGTCGCGATCGCCGGGATCACCGCGTTCCGCACGGCTTTCTCCCTGCCCAAGGCGCGGCTGGGGCTCCTGGACCCGGCCGCCGTCGAGGGCTGGCCGACCCGTACCGTGCTGTGGGTGGTGCCGCAGCCGAGCGGCCTGAACGCCCACGCCTCGGTGCCGTCCCTGGCCGAGAACTGGCGCGAGGTCGCCCGCAGCGCGGGTCTCGAGCACGACGCCGGGGACTGACCCTTCTCAGGGTCGCGCGGCGGCCGTGCTCGCTGCGGACGACTCGCCCGTGGACCAGAAGTACAGCAGCCCCGCCCCGTTCAGCAGCCGGTCCCCCACCGCGCGCTCCTGGTAGATCACGGGGTTGTGCGAGGCCAGGGTGCGCGCGTTGCGCCAGTGCCTGTCCAGTGCGCGGCCGCGCGAGGTGGCGGAGGCCCCGCCCACCTCGAACAGCTGCGTGGTCGTCTCGAGGATTCCGGCGACTGCGGTGATCTGGGCCTGCGCCGTCCGCAGCTCTGCGGCGTCGGCCAGCGCCTCCGCCCTCGCGGTGCCCTGGGCGGCCTGCGCCTCGGCGAGCGCACGCGCGGCGGCCAGCACCGAGTCCTCGGCCGCGGCGACGGAGGCGGACAGTCGCCCGACCACCTGCTGGACCAGCGGATCCTCTGCTGCGGTGGCGCCGACGCCCTGGGAGTACACGCGGGTGCGGCCGCGCACGAAACCGATGCCGTCGCGCAGCGCGGCCCGGCCCACTCCCACGAGGGAGGCCAGCAGCACCAGCTGCAGGAAGGAGGTCTTCGTGGTCACCGCTCCGTCGCCGCCCTCGACCAGGCGCACCCGCTCGGCGGGGACACGGACCTCCTCGAGCACCGTGGTGCCGCTGCCGGTGAGGGTCTGGCCGAATCCGTCCCAGTCATCGCGGACCTCCACTCCGACATCGTGACGGCCGACGGTCACGCGAGCGCGGCGGCCCTCGGGCGTCACGGCCGTGACGAGGATCCAGTCGGCGAAGAGCGAGCCGGTCGAGTAGTGCTTGACGCCCGAGAGCCGGAACTCCTCACCGTCCGGTCGCACAGTCGTGGCGAGGTCCCCGACCGTGGCGGTGCTGCGCTCGTGGCTCGCGTTGCCGAACACCTCGCCGGCGGTGATGCGGGCGAACCATGGTTCGGGATCGTCCTGGCACGCGTGGTCCGCGCCGTGCAGGAGATCGTCGACGAGGGCGAAGTGGGCGCGCAGCAGCTGCGGCAGGTTCGAGTCGGCCTCGCCGAGGTCGATGAGCAGGCGCATCAGCGTCGCGGCGTCGGCGCCCGCTCCCCCGTGCCGGAGGGGGACCGTGAGCGCGGTGAAACCCGCCTCGGCCAGTGCACGGACCTCCTGATGAGGCAGCCGCCGCTCACGGTCGCGGTCCGCCGCGCCGGAGCCGATCTGCTCCAACAGCGGGGCGAAGCGCTCCCGCAGGGAGTCTGCGGTGGGAAGGGCGGTGACGGTCATGCGATCTCCTCGAGGTCGGGACGGGGCAGTGCGGCGATGAGCTGCCGGGTGTACGGATGCCGCGGTGCGCGGAGCACCTCGTCAGCGGTCCCCGTCTCGACGATCCGACCGCCCTGCATCACCAGGACGCGGTCGCTGAGATGGTGGATCACGCCGAGGTCGTGGGAGATGAACAGATAGGCGGTGCCCAGGGCGTCCTGCAGGTCCTGCAGCAGGTCGAGGACCTGCGCCTGGACGGAGACGTCGAGCGCGGAGACGGGCTCGTCCAGCACCAGGACGTCCGGTGAGGAGGCGAGGGCCCTGGCGATCGCGACCCTCTGCCGCTGCCCGCCGGAGAGGGTGAGCGGGTGCCGGTGCGCGACACCGCCGTCCAGCCCCACCCAGGTCAGCAGCTCCTGAACGCGGGTGCGTCGCTGCGTGCGCGAGAGTTCGCCGGGAAGTGCGTCGGCGAGGGTGCGGCCCACCTCCCAGCGCGGATCGAAGGATCCCAGCGGGTCCTGGTGCACGACGCCGATGCGACGGCGATGCGGGCGGCGCCGCCGCTCCCCGATCTCTGACCAGGGCTGCTCGTCCAGCAGCACCCGCCCGTGGCTCGGCGACGTCAGCGCGAGCGCCATCCGGGCGCAGGTCGACTTCCCGGACCCGGACTCGCCGACGATGCCGAGGGTCTCGCCCGGATGCAGCGCGAAGCTGACATCGTCGACGACGGTGCGCTCGCGCCGGTCGGGGCCGCGGTAGCGCTTGGTGACGTGCTCGAGGCGCAGCACCGGGCGGTCCTGGTCCGATCGCTCGCGCTCGAGACGCGGGATCGGGCGCGGCGGGCCCGGCGAGAGTCGGCCTCCGCGGGAGCGGGCTGAGGGCACCGCGGCGATCAGCTCCCTGGTGTACGGGTCGCGGGGGCGCGAGAGCACCTCATGGGTGGGCCCCTGTTCGAGCACCCTTCCGTCCCGCATCACCACCACGTGGTCCGCGAGCCGCTCGACCACCGCCAGGTCGTGGCTGATCAGCAGCAGCGACCTGCCCGTGCGCAGGCTCTGCTCGAGCAGATCGAGGATCTGCGCCTGGACGGTGACGTCGAGCGCGGTGGTCGGCTCGTCGGCGATGAGGAGGCGGGGGTCCAGGGCGAGGGCGGCGGCGATCAGCGCGCGCTGACGCAGCCCGCCCGAGAGCTCACCGGACCGCTGGCGGGCGCGCAACTGCGGCTCGGGGACCCCC
>JAAZLF010000372.1 GCA_012799425.1 Actinomycetales bacterium
ACCGTGAACACGGGGTTCGCGGCGGTGGCCACGACCGTCATCAGATAGCGGTGCTCCGGATCGGAGATCTCCCGATCTTCCTTCTGCCAGGGCCTGCCGGTGGGGACGAAGACGACCTCGTCGAGCGCGAAGACGCTCTGGACCTCGCTCGCGGCGACGAGGTGGCCGTGATGGATGGGATCGAATGTCCCGCCCATCACACCGATCCGGCGTCGCTGCAGCTCCACGAGGTCAGTCGTCGGAACCGGAGGGGTTCTTCTTGTCCAGGCTGCGGTGGTGCGCACCGCCGGTGAGCCAGACGAGGCCCAGCAGGGACATCAGGATGATGAACATCCCGATGCCGATCGCGGGCGCAGGGATGCCCTCGCTGGCGAGGGCGCCGGACTCGGCGAGGATCACGAGCTGGTCAGTCATGTTCTTGAAGGCCTTTCCACGGGTGACGGGGCCATCATCCCACAGCGACGTGCAGGCTCAGGCCACGGCGCGCATGATGGGAGTGGGGTCACGGCCGTGACTGGCCCTGCCCCACCACCAGCCATTTGCTCGCGGTGATCTCACGCAGACCCATCGGCCCGCGGGCGTGGAGCTTCTGGGTGGAGATGCCGATCTCCGCGCCGAAGCCGAACTCGCCGCCATCGGAGAATCGGGTGGAGGCGTTGGCCATCACCACCGCAGAGTCGACCTCCGTCAGGAAGCGATGCTGGCTGACGCTGTCGCGGGTGAGGATCGACTCGGTGTGCCCGGTGGAGTGCTCGCGGATGTGGGCGAGCGCCTGGTCGAGATCCGCGACCACCTTCACCGCGAGGTCCAGGGCGAGGTACTCGGTCTCCCAGTCCTCCTCGACGGCCGGGATCACCTCGGCCCCGGTGCCGGACTCGGCGAGGAACGCGGAGGCCTCCTCGTCGGCGTGGAAGCGCACCCCGGCCTCCGCGAGCGGGGCGGCGAGGCGCGGCAGCGCCTCCCCGGCGATGTCGCGATGGACCAGCAGCGTCTCGAGCGCATTGCACACGCCCACCCGCTGGGTCTTGGCGTTGGCGACGATCTCCACCGCCTGATCGAGATCCGCAGAGGCGTCCACCAGCACGTGGGTCTTCCCGGTCCCGGTCTCGATCACGGGGACCAGCGAGTGCTCGACCACGCGGCGGATCAGACCCGCGCCCCCGCGCGGGATCAGCACGTCGACCAGGCCGCGGGCGCGCATCAGCACGTCCACGCCCTCGCGGCCGTGCGCGTCGATCCCGACGATGAGGTCCTCGGGCAGGTCGTGGTCCGCGAGCACGGAGCGCAGCACGGCGATCAACGCGGTGTTCGAGTGCAGCGCCGCCGAACCGCCGCGCAGCACCACCGCGCTGCCGGCCTTGAGCGCCAGGCCGGCGGCGTCGACGGTGACGTTCGGCCGCGCCTCGTAGACCATCCCGATCACGCCCATCGGCACGCGCACCTCGCGCAGCTCGAGGCCGTTGTCGAGCACGGAGCCGCGCACCACCTCGCCGACGGGGTCGGGCAGGGCCGCGGCATCGCGCAGCTGCTGGGCGATCGAGGAGACACGCTGCGGGTCCAGCGCGAGCCTGTCGCGCAGTCCGGCGGCCATGCCGGCGGCGTCCGCGGCCTCGAGGTCGCGGGCGTTCGCGGCGACGATCTCCTCGGTACGGGCCACGAGAGCATCCGCCATCGCGAGCAGGAGCCGGTCCTTGGTCCCGCGATGCAGCCGGGCCAGGGCCGGCTGGGCGTCCTTCGCGGCGCGCGCGGCTGTGAGGACCGCGGTCGACAGGGCGGAGTCCACGCTGGTGGGGGTCAGAGCGTCCATGTCCCGAGTCTACGAGCGCACGGCGCTGCGGCCGAGGGCTGTCCGCACCTCGCGATGGTTCAGAGCATCACCAGCTGGTCGCGGTGGATGGCGGGCCGGCGGAACCTCTCCCCCAGTGTGTCGCGCGCCTCCTCGGTGCCGCGGCCGGCCATGGCGCGCAGCTCGTCGCTGCTGAAGGAGGCGATGCCGCGGGCGATCACCGCACCGTCCGGTGCCGCGACGTCGACCGGGACCCCTGCCGGGAAGGTGCCGCTCACCTCGGTCACCCCGACGGCCAGCAGGGACCGTCGGCGGCTGCGCACGGCCTCCGCGGCGCCCTCGTCCAGGCGCAGCGTCCCCGCACCCCGGGTGGCGAACCGCAGCCAGACCAGCTGGGAGCGGCGACGCCCGTGGTGGGCGGGGAAGAAGGTGCCGACGTCGCCGCCTTCGAGGGCGGCGGCGAGGTGCTCGGGGGTGGTCATCAGGGCCGCGGTGCCGGTGGTCACGGCGAGCTGCGCGGCGGAGAGCTTGGTGACCATCCCGCCCGTGCCCACCTTCGAGCCGACCGAGCCGATGCTCACTCCGGCGAGCCGTGCCACATCGTCCACCCGGGAGATGCGCTGGGCGCCGGGCTCCTTCGGCGGCGCCGTGTACAGCGCGTCGACATCGGTGAGCAGGAAGAGCGCATCCGCCCCCAGCAGCTGCGCGACCAGCGCGGCGAGGCGGTCGTTGTCGCCGAAGCGGATCTCATGGGTGGCGGTGGTGTCGTTCTCGTTGACGACCGGCACGGCGCCCATTCCCAGCAGCGCCTCGAGCGCGCTGCGCACGTTGCGGTAGGTCTCGGGGCGGATCACGTCGGACTCGGTCAGCAGCACCTGCCCGGTGATCAGGTCGTGAGCGCCGAGGGCGCTCGACCAGGCTCCGGCCAGGAGTGCCTGTCCCACGCTCGCGGCGGCCTGCTGGAGCTCGACCGAGGAGGGCCGCTCGGCCAGCCCCAGCGGTCCCAGCGCCGCGGCGA
>JAAZLF010000373.1 GCA_012799425.1 Actinomycetales bacterium
TCCACGTCTCCCCGGCGGGGTCCTGGCCGTCGTGCACGAAACGTGGGTAGACGGTCTTGCCCAGCAGGTCCTCCTCGTCCGGCTCGGGAGGCGCGCTCTCGCCGGCGACGGCGTAGATGCGGAAGTGGTCGATCAGGGGATCCCATCCCAGGGGGTCCCAGGTCAGGGTCGTCGAGGCAACGGCAGGTGCGGCGTGCAGCGAGGTGATGGTTCCGGGCTGAGGGCTCATGGCTGTCTCCTTCGTCAGTCGGCTCAGGCCGGGATCAGCTGCGGGTCGCCGGCGGGCGTGGTGAAGCGTGCCGCGAGCTGCTTCGGGGCGGTGTCGTCGGCCTCGACCCAGTCCACGACGACGAAGCTGGAGATCATCTCCTGCGGCGTCAGGCGCACGTGCACGTAGCCGCGGCGGCCGTCGTAGAGCTTCACGTGCTCGTGGTCGAGCCAGAGGTCCGGGTTGCCGGCGTCGGCGGAGCCGTCCCCGTCGGAGGCGACCGAGGTGCACACCAGCTCCACGCCGATCGTGCCGGAACCGGGATCGGTGAAATCGGCGAGCAGCTCGGCGGCCACATGCTTGTGGATGTCCCCGGTGAGCATCACGGGATTCGAGGACTCGGCCATCGCGTCCAGGAGGCGCTGCCTCGCAGCCGGATAGCCGTCCCACTGGCCGTAGGTCTGCTCCCGGATCGCGGCGAGCACCACTGCGTTGGCCAGCACGTTCCACGTAGCCGGGGTGTCGGTGAGGCGGCCGGTCACCCACTCCTCCTGCGCGGTGCCCAGCATGGTGCGCTCGGGGGCGTACTGCTCCTCGCGATCCGCGGGCTCGGGATCGCGGAACTGACGGCAGTCCAGCAGGGAGAAGCGGGCGAGGGCGCCGACGTCGAAGCCGGTGGTGATATCGGTGTCAGGGCCGTCCGGCAGCGCGGTCACATCCAGCGGCATGTTCTCGTAGAAGGCGCGGTAGGCCACGGCGATGCGATGGGCGAAGAGGTCCTCCGGGATACCGGTGTCAGACAGGGTGCCCCAGTAGTCGTTCTGCACCTCGTGGTCGTCCCACACGGCGATCGCCGGTACGCGCGCATGCACCGCCTGCAGGTGCGGATCGGATTTGAACAGGGCGTAGCGCAGGCGGTACTGCTCGAGCGTCTCGATCTCCACCTCGTGCGCGGGGCCTACCGCCGCGCCCTGCCGCCACAGGTTGGTTTCGGTGATGCCGTACTCGTAGATGTAATCGCCGACGAACACCACCAGATCGAGGTCCTCCTCCTCAGCAAGATGGCGATAGGCGGTGAAATGGCCGTGGTACCAGGCCTGGCAGGAGACCAGACCGAAGGAGAAGGACTCGGCCTCCGCGCCGGCGGCGGGCAGGGTGCGGAAGCGGCCGACGGGGCTGCTCTGCCGGCCCACCGTGAACTGGTAGTAGTAGTCCGTCGCAGGATCCAGACCCTCCACGCGAGGGTGGACGGAGTGGGCGAGCTGCGGCAGGGCGAGGGCCCGGCCACGTGCCGCGATGTCGCGGAACTCCGGGTCACGGGCCACGTGCCAGCGCACAGGCACGTCGGTGAGGTCCATGCCGCCGTGGCCGTCCTCGGCGAGGGGCTCGGGGGCCA
>JAAZLF010000374.1 GCA_012799425.1 Actinomycetales bacterium
AGGTGGAGCTGCCGCCCGAGCTCGCCGGGGCGGGCGGTAACAGCTGCCTGGCCGAGCAGTTCGTGGAGGGCATCCAGGCTGCGCCCGAGGGCACGATGTTCCGCGGCGAGTACCGCGTCCATGGCGTGTTCGACATGCACAAGGACGAGGCCGGCACCAGCTTCTCGCGGCTCGACTACCCCGCTAGCACCGTGCCCGAGCATGTGCAGCAGCGGATGATCGACCTCACCGAGCGCTACCTGCGCCAGGTGGGGTACGACAACGGCTGCTTCAACTCCGAGTTCATGTGGGACGAGGCGAACGATCAGCTGTGGCTGATCGAGATCAACACCCGCATCTCGCAGTCCCACAGCGACCTGTTCGCGAAGGTGGATGGCAGCTCGAACCATGAGGTCGCGATCGACATCGCGCTCGGCGAGCCGCCGCGGATGCCGCACCGCGAGGGTGACTTCGCTGTCGCCTCGCAGGCGATGATCTTCCACGAGGAGGATGGGATCGTCACCCGCGTCCCCACCGCCGAGGACAAGGCGGAGATCGAGCGCCGCTTCCCCGGGACCGTGCTCACCTTGATGGTGGGTGAGGGCGACCGACTCTCGGAGCTTCCGGGGCAGGACAGCTACCGGTTCGTGCTGGGCAAGCTGTACCTCGGCGCGAACAGCACCGAGCAGATGCTGGAGAACTACGCCGCGATCACCGCCGAGCTCCCGTTCGAGTTCGCCCCGGCCCCGACGGACGACTGACCACCGCACCCTCAAGGACGACCAGGAGGCGACCACGCATGAGGACCGTCACCGAGTTCCCCTACGAGATCCGCGAGATCGAGAACGTGTTCATCCCGATGCGGGATGGCGCCCGGCTCGCCGCCCGGCTCTGGCTCCCCGTCGATGCCGAGCAGCGTCCCGTGCCCGCGGTGCTGGAGTACATCCCCTACCGCAAGCGGGACTCGAGCCGCGCCCGCGATGACCTGAACCATCCCTACATCGCCGGCCACGGCTACGTGTGCGCGCGTGTGGACCTGCGCGGCAGCGGTGACAGCGACGGCGTGATGGTCGATGAGTACCGCCCGCAGGAGCATGAGGATGCGGAGGACGTCATCGCCTGGCTCGCCGAGCAGCCCTGGTGCGACGGGAACGTGGGGATGATGGGCATCTCCTGGGGCGGTTTCAACAGTCTCCAGCTCGCGGCCCGTCGGCCCCCGGCGCTCAAGGCGATCATCAGCGCCTCCGCGACCGATGACCTGTACGTCGACAACATGCATTACATGGGCGGCGCGCTGCTGGCGGACAACCTCTCCGAGGCCACGGTGATGTTCGCCTTCAACTCCCTGCCGCCGGATCCGCAGATCGTGGGCGAGCGCTGGCGCGAGATGTGGCATGAGCGCCTTGCCGGCAGCGGGCTGTGGCTGGAGACCTGGCTGTCCCATCAGCGACGGGACGACTACTGGAAGCCGGCCTCGGTGTGCGAGGACTACTCGCAGGTGCAGTGCCCGGTGATGGCCGTGGGCGGCTGGGCCGACGGGTACACCAACGCGATCTTCCGCCTGATGGAGAACCTGGATGTGCCGCGCAAGGGCCTGATCGGCCCGTGGGGGCACAAGTATCCGCACATCGGGGTGCCCGGCCCGGCGATCGGGTTCCTGCAGGAGGTGGTGCGCTGGTGGGACCACTGGCTCAAGGGCGTGGACACCGGCGTGATGGATGAGCCGATGGTGCGGGCGTGGATGCAGGACAGCGTCTC
>JAAZLF010000375.1 GCA_012799425.1 Actinomycetales bacterium
CCAAGCACCATGACGGCTTCTGCCTGTGGGACAGCGAGACCACCCCCTTCCACGCCGCCGGGCGCGGGCCCGGCCGTGACCTGCTCGAGGAGTTCAGCGCCGCCGTGCGCGAGGCGGGGATGAAGCTCGGGTTCTACTACTCCGGCGCGCACGACTGGCATGTCACGGACTTCCCGCCGCTGCACTCGAACGACGAGCTGTTCGCGCTGCGGCGCAACGACCCGGCCTTCGCCACCTTCGCCGCCGCCCAGCTGCGCGAGCTCATCGAGCGCTTCTCCCCGGACATCCTGTGGAACGACATCGACTGGCCCGACGCCGGCAAGTACGACGGCCCCGACTCCCTGCAGCAACTCTTCCGCGACTACCTCGCGGCGGTGCCCGGCGGGATGGTCAACGACCGCTGGGGCGTGCCCGTGCACGGGGTGCTCACCCGCGAGTACCAGGACATCGACACCGTCCAGAGCGAGGTCTTCGAGTCCACCCGCGGCCTGGGACTCTCCTTCGGGTACAACGCCGATGAATCCGCCGAGCACGCCCTCGACGGCACGGAGCTGATCCGCCTGCTCGTGGACGTGGTCTCCAAGAACGGGAACCTGCTGATCAATGTGGGGCCGCGCGCCGACGGCTCGATCCCCGAGCTGCAGGCCGCCGCGCTCGAGCAGCTGGGCGAGTGGATGCGCGGGCACGGTGGGGCGCTCTACGGCACCCGCCCCTGGTTCCACGACGCGGTCACCACCCCGCCCGAGGGAGTGCGCTTCACCCTCGGCACTCTCGACCCCCTCGGCGCAGGAGCGGGTGGCGGCCGGGTGCTGCATGCGCTGCTGCTGGATCCGGCCACCGGCCCGATCACGCTCAGTGCCGAGGTCTCCGCCGCGGTGCGCGGCATCGCGCAGGTGCCGGAGGCGATGACCAGCGGGGACCGCATCACGCTCACCCCGGCGAAGGGTGCGGCGGAGGTCGATGTGGTGACCCTGCCGCTGCGCTGAGATCTGCTGCGGTGACGGCCCGCCGGATCAGCCGGCCAGCAGCGAGATCCCGGTGCCGAGCGCGAGCAGGGCGCCCACGAACCCGAGCACCATCACGAAGCGCTGGATCGTCTGCTCCGTCAGCCGCTTCTGCACGGCCTCGCCGAGGAAGATCGAGGCGACCACGATCGCGACCATCGCGCACCACATCCACCACGGCAGATCGGGCAGCTGGCCGTCGTCCCAGGCGAGCTTCGTGGTGAAGGACACCGAGGAGATCAGGATCCACAGCGGCTGGAGCGTGGCGACCATCGGCAGCACCGGCCAGCGCGAGAGCGCCGCGTAGACGGTCACCGCGGGCCCGCCCACACCGCCCAGCACGGTGCCGAGCCCGGATCCCACCCCGGTGACCACCTGCGCGGTGCGGCCCTCGACGGTGGTGTTCACCCGCACCAGCACCACTGAGATCACCAGGCTCAGCAGCACCAGCGAGGCGGTGACGATGTACAGCGGCCCGGGCGGGGAGATCGAGGACAGCCAGGCCGCGCCCGGCATCACCGCCACCGCCGGAAGCCCGATCCAGGTGACGGTGCGCCACTGGATCCGGGCCCAGATCCGCGGCAGCAGCAGGATCGGCATCAGGGTGCCCAGGAAGTTCGCGAGCATGATCCCCTCATGCGCGCCGATCAGCACCACCGCGTACGGGGCGAACAGCATGCCCAGGCCCAGCCCGGCCACCCGCTGGATCACGGCCGCGAGCAGCACCAGGCCGAGCAGGGTCAGGGAGAGGGGAAGACTCACCCGCCCACGGTATCCGCTCGGTCGTCGGTGTTCCCCGACCGACCGGACGAGGCCTGTCCTCCGGCGGGCGCGGCGTCGTAGAGTGCACCGGCAACCGCATACCGAGGAGGCCCGCATGACCACCGTCCCCACACTCCCCCTTCACGACGGCGCATCCGTCCCCCAGCTCGGCTACGGCGTCTGGCAGGTCGAGGACGACGTCGCGGCGGACGTGGTCCGCCAGGCCATCGAGGCCGGCTACCGGCACATCGACACCGCGGCCGGGTACGAGAACGAGGGCGGCGTGGGCCGCGCGGTGAAGGCCTCCGGCGTCCCCCGCGAGGATCTGTTCATCACCACCAAGCTCGCCAACGGCGACCAGGGCTCCGACTCCGCGAAGCAGGCGCTGGAGACCTCGCTCGAGAAGCTCGGCATGGACTACGTGGATCTCTACCTGATCCACTGGGCGAGCCCGCAGCGGGGGAAGTACCTCGAATCCTGGAAGGCGCTGATCGAGCTGCAGCAGGAGGGCAAGG
The DNA here is from genome assembly GCA_012799425.1 of Actinomycetales bacterium. Classification (GTDB taxonomy): domain Bacteria; phylum Actinomycetota; class Actinomycetes; order Actinomycetales; family Dermabacteraceae; genus Brachybacterium. Next base: position 2,282 of record JAAZLF010000375.1, read on the forward strand.
CCCGGTCGATCGGCGTCTCGAACTTCCCGATCGCCCAGCTCGAGGAGATCATCGCCGAGACCGGAGTGGTGCCGGTGATGCACCAGATCGAGCTGCACCCCGAGTTCCAGCAGCGGGAGCTGCGGGAGTACCACGCGGACAAGGGCATCCTCACGGAGGCCTGGTCGCCGCTGGGCCAGGGTGGGGACATCCTGCGCCACCCGGTGATCACCGAGATCGCGGAGGCGCGCGGGGTCGATGCCGGCCAGGTGATCATCGCCTGGCACCTGGCGATCGGGAACGTGGTGATCCCCAAGTCCGAGACCCCGGAGCGGATCGTCTCGAACTTCGCCTCCGCCGCCCTCGAGCTCACGGCCGAGGAGATCGCACGGATCGAGGGCCTGGACCGCGAGGACGGCCGGATCGGCGCGGATCCCGCGAATCCCGGCTTCTGAACGAGCCCGACGGGCCGCGTTTCAGCGAATCTGACGGACGCCGGTCCAGTGCGTCCGACGGGCCGCGGCGCGCCGGCGGGCTGGGGCCCGACGGGCTCAGCGCTCGGTGAGCAGTGCCGCGATCTGCGGGTGCCCGGCGAGGTAGCCCTCGAGCAGCTTCTGCCCGAGCTCCGGCGAGCTGACCAGGGGATGCGTGGCGAAGCCCTGCCAGGCCGCCTCGCGGGAGCCGGTCGTCGCGGCCTCGAAGATCTTCCGCTCCGAGGCGCGCAGGGCGCTCATCATGCCGAGCCGTCCCAGCTCCACCGGTGCGACGGGCTGGGGGTGGATGCCGCCGCCGTCCACCAGGCACAGCACCTCGATCACGGCATCGGCGGGCAGCTCGGGGATGATCCGCGCCTCCGGCGGGGCCTCGCTGCCGGCGGGGGCGTTGCCCACATCCAGGATCATCCGCTCGGTGCGGCCGGTGGCGAGCGCCGTCATCAGTCGCAGCGCGACCTCCTGGTAGCCGCCGCCGGCGACGTCCTCCTCGCGGCGCTCCTCGTCGCGGGACTC
>JAAZLF010000376.1 GCA_012799425.1 Actinomycetales bacterium
CCTGGAACGTGAAGCACCCCAGCCGCTATGCGCGCATGCTCGCCACGGGGGAGATGCCCGTCGCCGACTCCGAGCACGTCGCCGCCGAGGACCGCCTGGTCGAGCGGATCATGCTCGAGCTGCGGATCGCTGAAGGTCTCGCGGTCGACGCGATCCCCGAGGATCGTCGGCCGATGCTCGCCGTGCACCGCGATCGCGGCCACCTGGAGCCGGAGGCGCTGAGGGCCGGGCGCGCGGTGCTGACCCGGCAGGGACGGCTGCTCGCCGACGCGGTCATCCGCGATCTGGTGCCCTGAGGACCGCGTCCGCGAGCATGCGAGAGCCCCGGGATCCGCGGATCCCGGGGCTCTCGTGCTCACGGCGCCTCGTGCTCACGACGCTCTGTGCGCCGGTCAGCTCACTTCACCAGGCGGAGATTGATCGGGTAGGCCCAGTACTCGCCCTGGTTGGCCTTGACCGCGCCGAGGATCGAGAAGATCAGCTGCAGCAGCGCGGGCAGTCCCACCAGCGGGTACAGCACGCTGCCGAACCCGAAGGTGAACACGGTGATGATCGTGACCAGGATGGTCAGGACGATCTGCGCGATGACCACGGCGATCGCGCCGTTGAGCGCCTCCGCGGAGTGGAAGCGCACGAAGCGGTCGCGGTCCTTGTGCATCAGGAAGATGATCAGCGGGCCCACCCAGCCGAGGAAGCCCCAGCTGACCACATGGCCGAGGACCACCGCGAGCTGCGAGAACATGCCCCACATGCGCGAGTCGGAGCGGCTGAGAGGCTGCCCGGACAGCGGCCCGTCGTAGACCCCCTTGGTGCCGGGCGCCGGCTCGTCGGGGCCATCACCGGCGGGTGCCGCGTGCGGAGCGCCGTACGGGGACTGTGCGCTGTGCGCCGTCGCACCGGACGCGGCCGAGGCGGCATAGGGGTCGCCCGCGGGCGCCTGCTGGGAGGCAGGATTCTGCCGGGTGCTGTCGTCGTAGGCGAACGGGTCGTGCGGATGGAGCGCGGGATCCGACGTGGGGCTGCCCGGCTCGGAGGCCTGCGGCGAGGGTGTGCCGGGCTCGGTGCCGTACGGATCGTGCGGGTGCGGAGTCTGGCTCATGATTCCTTCTTCTGGACGGGCCGGTCGGTGATCCGGCGTCGGGCTGACGGGTTCAGCCTAGCGACCGCGTCCATGAGCCGTCTCCGTGGCGAGCCGCCGCCTCCACCGGGGGATAGCCCCCGGTCAGGGCTGATCGACGGTGACGAAGTCGATGAGCTCCTCGATACGGCCGGACAGGGTCGGCTCGACGTCGGCGTAGGAGCGCACCGTGGACAGGATCCGCTTCCATCCCAGACCGATGTCCGCCTGGTCCTCGTGGGGCCAGCCGAGCGCGGCGAGCGAGCCCACCTTGATGTCCGTGCCCTTGGGGATGTGGGGCCAGGCGGCCAGGCCCACGCGTGCTGGCTTGACCGCCTGCCAGACGTCGACATACGGGTGGCCGAGCACCGCGACGTTGCCGCGAGCGCCGGGCAGGGCCATCACTTCCGCGGCGATTCGCGACTCCTTCGAGCCCTTCACCAGGTGGTCCACCAGGATCCCGAGGCGACGCCCCGGGGCGGGACCGAATTCGCGCACCCGCTCGGCGAGGTTGTCGGCGCCCTCTAGCTGCTCGACGACGATGCCCTCGATGCGCAGATCGTGTCCCCATACCTTCTGGACGAGCTCGGCGTCGTGCGTCCCCTCCACCCAGATGCGGGAGGCGCGGGCCGTGCGCGCTCGGGCCCCTTCGACGTAGACGGAGCCGGAGGCGGAGCGCCTGCGCGTCGGCGCGACGGCCTTGGCGACCGGGCGCGTGAGCACGACGGGTTTCCCGTCGATCATGTACCCCGGACCCAGCGGGAAGGTGCGGCGCACCCCGCGGCCGTCCTCGAGCTCGACGACCTGCTCACCTGCGATCTTCTCGACCCTGGTCACGGCGCCGGTGAAGCCTGTCGAGGCCTCCTCGACGACCAGCTCCTTCTGTGCGGCGACCTCACGAGCCGCAGGGCGGCGGCGATGGTGCGCGGGAGGGCCGGAGGAGAGCACGTCACGGCCGTACCGGTCGGGGAAGCGAGCGGAGGGAGCAGACACGCGCGACACCGTACACCGGTGGCGAACACCTCCTCGCGCAGCGCGCCGGGACGCGTAGGATTGGCACCTGGCATGAGAGAGTGCCAACTCAGGCCACGTGACGGAAGCATGCATCGCAGGAGGTGAGAGACACGGACGCCCGCAAGCTCCAGATCCTCGGCGCGATCGTCGAGGACTATGTCTCGACGCGCGAGCCCGTCGGCTCCAAGTCACTCCTGGAGCGGCACGAGCTCGGTGTCTCCGCCGCGACCGTGCGCAACGACATGTCGCTGCTTGAGGAGGAGGGGATGATCCACCAGCCCCACACCTCCGCGGGGCGGGTGCCCACGGACAAGGGCTACCGCGCCTTCGTCGACCACGTCGCGACCGTCAAGCCGCTCTCGGCCCCGGAGCGTCGTGCGATCCGCGCCCTCCTCGAGGACGCCGGTGATGTCGAGGAGCTGCTCGGGCGCACCGTACGACTGCTCGCCCAGCTCACCCAGCAGGTCGCCATGGTGCAGTACCCGGCGCGCCGGCAGGCGAGGATCCGCCACGTCGAGCTGGTCAAGGTGGCGGACTCCCTGCTGCTGGTCGTGCTGATCACCGAGTCCGGCCGTGTCGACCAGCGCACCGTCCCCGTCATCTCGGGCAAGCCCGCCGAGTACTACGCGGTGCTGCGCGATCATCTCAACCGTGCCGTCGCGGGGCGCGAGGTCACCGACCTCGAGATGCCGCTCGTCGACTACCTCGAGTCGCTCTCACCGCCCGAGCGCCCGGCCGCCGCAGAGGTGGCCGACGCCCTCGCAGCGCTCGCGGCGACCCGCGCCGAGGACCGGATAATGATGGCGGGCACCTCGAACATCGCACGCTCGGCGGAGGACTTCGCACGGGACGTGGAACCGCTGCTGGATGTGCTCGAGGAGCAGCTGGTGCTGCTGCGCCTGTTCACCGACATGCACGCCTCTCCGGGGGCGGTCGAAGTGCGCATCGGCTCCGAGTTCCATGACCGGGCGCTCCACCAGGCCGCCGTGGTCGGCGCCGGCTACGGCGCGGGCTCTCATCTGGCGATCCTGGGGCCCAGCCGGATGGATTACGTCACCGGCATCTCCACCGTCCAGGCCATCGCCCGCTACGTCTCCCGTTTTCTGGAATAGCCTCGTGCGGGCCCCGTGGACCACCGCCCGCCCCACCATGCCTCTCGACGCCTCGTGCCCGCCGGCCGTGGCCCCGACTCCCCGGTAAGGACCCCACTGCAGTGAACGACGATTACTACGACCTCCTCGGCGTCTCCCGCGAGGCCTCCACCGAGGAGATCAAGAAGGCGTACCGCAAGCTCGCCCGCACCCTCCACCCGGATGTCAACCCGGATCCGGAGGCGGCGGAGAAGTTCAAGCGCGTCTCCCAGGCCTACGAGACCCTCTCCCATGCGGACAAGCGTCGCCAGTACGACATGGGCGGCGGTCCGGGCATGGGCGGCTTCCCCGGCGGAGGCGGCGGTTTCGACTTCAACGACATCTTCGACATGTTCGCCGGGGCCTCCGGCATGCGCGGTCGCAGCCAGGGGCCCGTGCCGCGCCAGCGTCGCGGCGGCGATGTGCTGCGTCGCGTGAAGATCGACCTGCGCGATGTCGTCTTCGGCACCGAGGAAGAGGTCAGCTTCCGCACCGCGGTGCTGTGCGAGCGGTGCACCGGCTCGTGCTGCGAGCCCGGCACCAGCCCCACCCGCTGCACCGCCTGCAACGGGTCCGGTCACGTGCAGCGCGTGGCCCAGTCGTTGCTGGGCCAGATGGTCACGATGGCGCCCTGCCCCACCTGCGAGGGTCACGGCGATGTCATCGAGAGCCCGTGCACGGGCTGCTCCGGCCACGGCCGCACGGTCTCCGAGCGCACCGTCACCGTGCGCATCCCCTCCGGCGTGGAGAACGGCACGCGCATCCAGCTGCGCGGCGAGGGTGAGACCGGCGAGGCCGGGGGACCCTCCGGTGATCTCTTCGTCGAACTGGCCGTCCGCGACCACGAGATGTTCGATCGGGACGGCGACGACCTCGTCACCACCATCGCCGTGCCCATGACCACGGCGGCGCTCGGCACCACGATCCCGATGGACACCTTCGACGGCGAGCAGGAGCTCGACATCCGGCCCGGCGTCCAGCCCGGTGAGGAGATCACGCTCAAGGGCCTCGGCGTCACCCCGCTGCGCCGCGAGCGCCGCGGCGACCTGCGTGTGGTCCTGGACGTGGATGTGCCCACCTCTCTCAGCGAGGAGGAGCGCGAGCTCCTCGAGCAGTTCGCCGCGCTGCGCGGGGACGAGACCACCCGGCGCAGCAAGGGCCAGCGGGGACCGTTCGCGAAGCTCCGCGAACGACTGCGCGACCTCTGAGCCCGGCCCGCCCTGAGCCCGAGCCCGGCTCGCCCTGACCCCGAGCCCGGCCCGCCCTGACCCCGAGCGGAGTTCCCGACGATGCCCACCACCCCTCCCGGCTTCCTGATCCTCGACGATGCCCTGGAGACCGCGCGCGAGGGTGACGGTCTCGTGCTGGACGGTGAGGAGGGCCGCCACGCCGCGAAGGTCGCGCGGATCGGGGCGGGGGAGCGGGTGCTGCTGACCGACGCCCCGGGACGCCAGGTCCTGGCCGAGGTGATCGCCGCCCGCAAGGAGGCGCTGGACCTGCAGTTGCTCGCCGACCCCTCTCCGGCGGTGCAGCGCCTGCCGCGCCTGACCCTGGTCCAGGCCCTGGCCACCGGAGGCCGCGACGAGCAGGCCGTCGAGTCGGCGACCGAGCTCGGTGCGGACGCGGTGGTGCCGTGGATCGCGCGTCGCTCGGTGTCCGTCTGGCGTGGGGAGAAGCTGCGCAAGGGGCGCGCCAAGTGGGAGGCGACCGCGCGCGCCGCGGTCAAGCAGTGCCGTCGCCCGGGCATCCCCTCCGTGGGCGAGCCGGTGACCACGGCGCAGCTCGTGGCCGAGCTGGGGGAGCGGTCGGCGCAGGACACCCTGGTGCTGGTGCTCGACGAGCAGGAGTCCGTGGGGCTGATGAGCCTCGCCCCCGGGCTGAGCACGGCGAGCGAGCGCGGCATCGAGGAGATCCTCATCGTCGTCGGGCCCGAGGGCGGCATCGCCCCGGAGGAGCTCGAGGCGCTGTGCGGTGCCGGTGCCCGAACGGTGCTGCTGGGCCCCGAGGTGCTGCGGTCCTCGACCGCAGGGCCTGCCGCGATCGCTGTGCTCAGCGCGCTGCTGGGCCGCTGGGGCTGAGGGCGGGGGCAGGGACGTCCCCTCCCCGCCCTGCCCGGGCAGGGATGTCCCCCTCCCCGCGCGCGCCTTGCCCCTCCCCGCCCGCGAACTTGCCCCTCCTCGCCCGCGACTCGCCGAGAGCGCGACGCCGAGAACACCGATTCCGCGCAGATCTGCACGGGATCGGTGTTCTCGGCATCAGCGGCCCGGCGTGTCTGCGTGGCGACGGCCTGGCACGCGCGTCAGCGGCCCGGCGTGTCCGCGTGGCAACGGCCTGGCACGCGCGTCAGCGGCCCGGCGTGTCCGCGCACAGGCGGCGCGCAGAGGCAGCGCGTCGGGGCGGGGGCCGCGGGACCATGCGCCCGGGGAGCGTGCGCGGTAGTCAGCCGACCTTCGAGAGCGCGCGCTCGGTGATCGTGCCGAGGTGCTCGTGCAGCGCGGTGTTCTTCTCCTCCGTGACGAAGAGCTCGCCCTCCACGGACATATCCTCGCGGAAGCCGAGCCCCACCGAGCCGACCACGTCGGCACCGAGGCGGGTCATCAGTGCCTCAAGGGCGGGGAGCACCTCATGCGCCGAGCCCCACCCGTAGCCGATCAGCAGCGTCGGCAGCTCGCTCCACTCCTGGTAGAGGAAGTCGATCGCGTTCTTGAGGTTGCCCGGGTAGGAGCCGTTGTACTGCGGGGTGAGGATGACCAGGGCGTCGAGGGCGTCGATCCGTTCGCCCCAGGCGCGGGCGTGGTCGGTCTCCTTGGGCAGGCCCTGCTTGGGGCTGCTGGTGCCGTCGAAGGCCGGCAGCGTGACCTCGCGCAGGTCGATGAGGTCCACGTCGACCCCGGTGGGGACGGCGTCACGGACCCAGCGGGAGACGTGCTCGCCCACGCGGTTCGGCCGGGCACTGGAGAGGATGATTCCGAGTTTCGTCATAGTGATTAAAACTTCTCATACTCTCCCGGTGTTCCCCAACCCGTGGTGGCGTTCCTCGCTCCCGTAGACTCCTCAGCATGGGAAACAGCGCCACCGAGCCCGTCACACAGCGTCATGCTCCGGACTGCGTCTTCTGCAGGATCATCGCCGGGGAGATCCCCTCCGAGCGCGTCCACGAGGACGAGAAGGTCATCGCGTTCAAGGACCTCAGCCCGCAGGCGCGCGTGCATGTGCTGGTCGTGCCCCGTGCGCACCTGCGTGACGTCACCGAGCTCGCGCAGGAGCCCGCGCTGCTCGCCCACACGGCGAAGACCGCCCAGAAGGTGGCGGCCGAGCTGGGTGACGGCGATTTCCGACTGATCTTCAACACCGGCGCCGGCGCCGGACAGACCGTGTTCCATGTGCATGCGCACGTCCTGGCGGGCGGGAAGCTCGCAGAAGGAGAACTGTGACCGAGCCCCTCGATCCGCCACCCGGACGTACCCCTGAGGTACGCGAGCGGAAGCTGGCGATCCCCGACCATCTCAGCCCGTTCCAGGTGCTCGGCGAGAACGACCAGGCGCTGGCCGCCCTCGAGGACGCCGTGCCGGACACGGACGTGCACGTGCGCGGCCATCAGGTGACCCTGCGAGGCACCGATCAGGCGCTGCGGCGCGCGGAGCACATCATGCGCTCCCTGATCGAGCTGGCCAGCACCGGCCAGGCCGTCACCGCCGAGGCTGTCCAGCGCGCCGCGAACCTCTACGGCGACGATCGCGCGGCCGGGAAGAAGCTCGACCAGGTCCTCTCACACACCATCCTCTCCTCTCGCGGGCGCAGCATCCGTCCCAAGACGATGGGCCAGAAGACGTACATCGACTCGATAGAGTCCTCGACGGTGACCTTCGGGATCGGTCCCGCCGGCACCGGCAAGACCTACCTCGCGGTCGCGATGGCCGTGCAGAAGCTGCTGAGCAAGCAGATCGACCGCATCATCCTCACCCGCCCCGCCGTCGAGGCCGGGGAGCGTCTGGGCTTCCTCCCGGGCGGGCTCAACGAGAAGATCGATCCGTACCTGCGCCCGCTCTATGATGCGCTGCACGACATGCTGGACCCGGAGTCGATCCCGCGTCTGATGGGCGCCGGCACGATCGAGGTCGCACCGCTGGCATACATGCGCGGGCGCACCCTGAACGATGCCTTCATCATCCTCGACGAGGCGCAGAACACCACGCCGGAGCAGATGAAGATGTTCCTGACCCGCCTCGGGTTCAACTCCACCATGGTCGTCACCGGCGACGTCACACAGGTGGATCTACCCGGCGGGCAGAAGAGCGGCCTGAGAGTCGTCGAGGAGGTGCTCGGCGGGATCGACGACATCTCCTTCTGCCGTCTGTCCTCGCGGGACGTGGTGCGGCACCGTCTGGTCAGCGAGATCGTCGAGGCCTACGGCCGCTGGGAGATCCAGCCGGGCGGCAGTCGCGACGCCCGTCACCGCACGCACAAGGGGAGCAGAGCATGACCATCGAGATCCGCAACGAGACCACCGCGGTCGTCGACGAGCGGGAGTTCGTCGACCTCGCCCGCTTCGTCTTCGAGGCGATGCATCTGCATCCTGCGACCGAGATGTCGATCCTGTTCGTCGACGAGGAGGCGATGGAGAAGCTCCACGTGCAGTGGCTGGACCTTCCCGGCCCCACCGACGTGATGAGCTTCCCGATGGACGAGCTCACGCCCGGCAGCGCCGAGAACCCCACCGAGGAGGGGCTGCTCGGCGACGTGGTGCTCTGCCCGAGCGTGGCCACGAAGCAGGCGGCAGAGGCCGGACACAGCGCGGTCGAGGAGATGCTGCTGCTGACCGTGCACTCGATCCTCCACCTGCTGGGCTACGACCACATGGAGGAGGACGAGCGCACCGTCATGTTCGACCTCCAGCGGAAGCTCCTGCTCACCTTCCTCGCATCGCGCCCGGAACGCTGAGCAGACCCGTCATGTCCCGATCGATCGCCCCCGCTCGACGATGCTGAGCCTCGCCCTGGCAGTGCTGATCCCGCTGGCCGCGCTCGCAGCGGTGACCGCCGGGATGCTCGCAGCCGTCGACGCGGCGCGTCAGGCCGTCTCCCGCAGCGGACTGGAGAAGGCGCTCGCGGACAGGCCGGCGCGGGTGCGCACGCGCCTGCTGCACCAGCTCGCCGACGCCCGTCGGACCCTCGCCTCCCTCGCGCTGGGCCGGATGCTCGCAGAGGTGCTGATGGTCGCCTCCCTCGCGGCGATCGCGTTCGTGACCTGGGACCAGGTCGATCCCGGGGGAGGCTGGGTGCTGCCGCTGCTGACCACGCTGCTGCTCTCCGGCGCGCTGGTCCTGGTGATCCTCGCCATCTCGCCGCGCACGATCGGCCTGCGTCGGCCCGTGCCGGTGCTGATCTCGGGCCGCTCGCTGCTCACCGCGGTGCGGGCCGTGCTGTGGGTGCCCGCCGGCGCTCTCAGCCGTGTCGGGGAGTCGCTCCAGAAGAGGCCCCGCCAGCAGGAGGATCCCGAGGAGGGCGCGGAGAAGGCGCGCCAGAACCTCGATCGTGCGCTCGAGGACGAGCACGTGCGCGACGGTGAGCGGGACATGACCCAGGGGGTGTTCGATCTGCGCGGCACGATGGTGCGCGAGCTGATGGTGCCCCGCCCGGACATGGTCACGATCGCGGCGTCCTCGAGCGCGGAGAAGGCGATGCGCCTGTTCGTCCGCTCCGGCTACTCGCGGATCCCGGTGATCGGGGACAGCGTGGATGATCTCCGAGGCGTGCTCTACGTCAAAGATGTGATGCGCGCGATCCATTCGCCCTGGGACCCGCGCCCGCAGCGTCCGGTGCACGAGATCATGCGCGCGGCACGCTTCGCGCCGGAGTTCGTCCCGGCCGACGAGGTCCTCGCGCAGATGCAGACCAGCAATGTGCACATCACCGTGCTGGTCGACGAGTACGGGGGCGTGGCCGGCATCGTCACGATCGAGGACATCCTCGAGGAGATCGTGGGCGACATCGCCGATGAGCACGACCGCAGCGAACCCGAGATCCAGGCGCTGGGGCAGGGACGCTATCGCGTGCCCGCGAAGGCGGGGCTCTCCGAGGTCGGCGACCTGTTCGACCTCGAGC
>JAAZLF010000377.1 GCA_012799425.1 Actinomycetales bacterium
AGCTTCCTGTACGAGACCATCTTCCTGCAGCTCGCCTCGATCGTCCCCGCCGCGCTGATCCTGCGGATCAGCCTCGGCCCGGCGATCTTCGGCGCGAATGCGACGCTGCTGCTGGCCCCGCTGCTGGTGCTGATCCCGGCGGCGGTGGTGCTGTATCCGCCCGCCTTCCACGCGCTGATCTCGCTGCCGGCCCGGAAGCTGCTCAAGGCCGAGGTGCCCCGCCAGTACTTCCTGCCCCCGGCCCGGGCGCTGCTGTCCTCGGCGGAGTTCGTGCTGCCGCGCGTGCTCAACGGCATCGGCTTCGTGCTCATCGCAGCGACCGTCAGCGACATCGCCCCCGAGCACTGGCTGCCGTTCATGGCCGCGTATGCTCTGGCCGGGGCGATCGGGATCCTCGCGATCCTGGTGCCCAGCGGTCTGGGCGTGCGCGAGGCGGTCATCGTGGTGGTGCTCAGCCAGTACGTGCCGACCTCGGAGGCGATCGTCATCAGCCTGCTCGCACGCCTCCTCGCGACCCTCGGGGACGCGCTCGTGGCCCTCCTCTACGTCATCGTCCGTCAGACCCTCCCGAAGGAGACCCGCCCATGACCCGTCCCCGGATCACGATCATCGGTTCGGCGCTGTCCGGCAACAAGGGCGCCTCGGCCATGCTCGAGAGCGCCATCCAGACCCTGGACGCGCGTCTCGGCGACGTGGATTTCACGCTGCTGAGCATGTATCCGGACGAGGACAGCGCCCAGAACCACTACCCGAACCTGGAGATCGTGCCCGCGGACCCGTTCCGCCTGGGAGTGGTCATCAACTCGCTGGCTCTCGCGCACCGGGTGCTGCCCTTCGCACGGCCGCTGCTGCGCCGCAGCGCGGCGGTGCGCGCGCTCGCCGACAGCGATGTGCTCCTGGACCAGGGCGGCATCACCTTCACCGACGGGCGCGAGAAGTTCCTGCTGTACAACGTCGCCTCGATCCTGCCGGCGCTGAACCTGCGCACGCCCGTGTTCAAGTGCGCCCAGGCCGTCGGACCCTTCAAGAACCCGATCAACCGGATCGTCTCGAAGATCTTCCTGCCCAAGGCTCGCATCCTCGTCACCCGTGGCCGGATCACCCATGAGCACGCTGCCGGTCTCGGGCTGAGCAACCTGGTCGCCGGGGCGGACTACGCCTTCTCCCTCGAGATGGACGGCACCGAGGCCGACTCGGTCCGCCCGCTGGTCGACCTGGACTTCTTCGAGTCCGGCGATGTCGTGGGCGTCTGCCCGAGCGTGGTCCTGCAGAAGAAGGTCGACGCGCGCGAGGGCGACTACATCGGCCAGATGGTCGCCTTCATCGAGCGGCTGCGCGCCGCGGGGAAGAAGGTGCTGCTGGTGCCGCACAGCGTGCGCACCGGGACCGACAAGACGCACAACAACGATCTCCCGCTGTGCACGGAGATCGCCGCGCGCCTGGCCCCCGGCGACGACCTGCTCTACATCGACCGGGAGCTGAGCTCGCAGCAGCTGCGCTACCTGATCGGGCGCTGCTCGCTGTTCGTGGCCAGCCGCTTCCACGCGATGGTCTCCTCGCTCGCGATGGCCGTGCCCACGCTCGTGATCGGCTGGAGCCACAAGTACCGCGAGGTGCTCGAGATGTTCGAGCTGGAGGACTGGGCCTTCGGCCACGACCAGCTCACGCCCGAGCACCTGTGGAGCACGTTCGAGAAGCTCTCCGCGCAGCGGGCCGAGGTGCAGGACAAGCTCGACCGCCACCTGCCCGAGGTCAAGCGCAGCTCGGTCGCCCAGGCCGACCTGATCGCGGAGCTCGTGCAGAAGGGGCCCGCTGCGCGCGGGCGGCGCCCCTGACGGATACTTGCCGGACCGCATCGGCCGAGATCATGGAGAAGACCGGAGGCGGGGCCACGGACGCCGCGGCTGCTCGCGCGGCGTCACCTGGCGATGTGCTCTGGCGCTGGGGTGCCGTGGCCTCGGTCGCCGTGACGCTGCTGCTGCACTCCCTGGTCGCCCGAGGCGCACGCACCCCCTCGTTCCCCTTCGACGAGATCGTGCTGATGCAGTACGCCAAGTTCCTGGCCGGCAACGGCCTGACCACACCGCCGCGCGGTGCGGGGTACTTCCCCGCCTGGAGCTTCTTCATGGCACCGGTGTGGTGGGTGACGGAGGACCCGCAGCTCGCGTACCGCCTCGCGATCGCCATCGGCGTCCTCGCGGCAGTGGCGACGATCTGGCCCCTGGCCCGCCTGGTGACCCGGATCGGGCTGAGCATGCCGCAGGCGGTGGTGGTCGCCTCAGTGGTGATGAGCCTGCCGGCGCGCACCGTGCAGAGCGGGTACGTCACCAGCGAGAAGCTGCTGTTCCTGGTGCTGGTGTGCACGATGCTCGCCGCGGTGCGCTACTGGGAGCGCCCCACGATCCTCCGAGCGGTGGTGTTCGCGCTCGTCGCCGCGGCGCTGGCCGCCACCCATGCCCGCGCCGCGGCCCTGCTGATCGCCTGCGTGATCTGGCTCGTGTGCATGATGATCCGCTCCTGGCGCTCCTCGCTGGTGGGACTGGCCGTGCTGGCCCCGCTGGGGTATCTCGCCTTCTGGTCCGGCGGGCTGATGAACCAGTTCCTCGGGGGCGGATTCAGCCAGGGCTCGAAGCTGGTGGACAACTACCTCGACTCGCGCCCCTCGATCATCCTGCGCGCGGTGATCGGCCAGGCCTGGGAGCAGACCGCGGGATCGCTCGGGCTGGTCGTCGTGGGGGCCGTGGTGATGCTGGTGCTGGTGTGGCGCGAGCTGCGCCACGAGCGCGCGATCGGCCCTGTCTGCCTGCTCGGCGCCATGCTGCTGGGCGTGGTGCTGCTGTCCGTCGGGCAGTGGTCGAACGAGTACGCGATGTACCACGCCGAATGGCGACGCCTGGATGCGTGGCTGTACGGGCGGTACATCGACCCGGTGGCCTCCCTGCTGGTCGCGCTCGGGCTCGCGGCCCTCGTGCGCGGTGCGGCCCGGTATCTGCTGCCGGCGGCGCTGGCCCCCACCGCCGGGCTGGTGGTCGTGACCGTGCTCTGGCTCGCCCCGCACGCCCCCACGTGGGGGTACGTCACCCCCGCGCACATCCCCGGTGTGATGCCGTGGTTCTGGTCCCTGCCCGTGGGCCACGTCTCGGAGACCTGGCCGTGGGGGCAGATCCCCTCCTTCACCAACGAGAACCGCTTCTGGCTGCTGGCGAGCATCCCCGCGGTGCTCCTGCTCGGCGTGCTCACCGCGTCGGGGCCGCTGCGCCGCCGCGGTGCCGCGATCCTGATGGGCGCGCTGCTCCTGGTCAGTGCCGTCGGCACCCTCAGCGCCACGCAGGCGACGGAGCACTTCCAGGAGGTGGAGGGCGGCAGACCGCCCCTGGCCGAGGAGATCAACCGCCTGCAGGCCGAGCACGACGGGCAGCTGACCATCGAGTTCGACCGCTCCTGCACACCCGGCACGAGCAACAACGCCGTGGTCCAGAACCGGCTCGCGTACTGGATCCACCCCACCACGATGGGGCTCACGATGGACCGCAACGTCTCGGATGCCCAGCTGACCCTGGGCTGCGACATCTGGCCCGAGGGGACCGAGAAGGGGGCGCGCCTGCTCAGCGATGCCGAGAGCTACGGGTACCACGTGTGGGTGAACCCCGGGCCGCTCCAGGACCAGCTCGAGGAGCAGGGGCGGCTTGAGCCGCTCACCACACCGTGACATCTGCACGGCCTCCGGCTGTTCACCGCTCGGCTACCCTGAGCCGTTAGTGTCGACCCGCGTGAAAACGACGGCCGGGGGCGCACCGCCCGCGGAGTCAGAGAACAAACCGACAAGGTGCCCATGAGAGTCTTCGTCCAGATCCCGTGCCTGAATGAGGAGCACACGCTCCCGCTCGTGCTCGACACGATCCCCAAGGAGCTGCCCGGGGTCGACTCCGTCGAGGTACTCATCATCGACGACGGCTCCACGGACCGCACCGTCGAGGTGGCCAGGGCCCACGGCGTGAAGCACTTCGTGCGCCACGCACGCAACATGGGCCTGGCACGCTCGTTCCGGGACGGCGTGGACTACGCCCTCGCCCACGGCGCCGACATCGTGGTCAACACCGATGGCGACAACCAGTACAAGCAGGAGCGGATCGCCGATCTCGTGGCCCCGGTGGTCGCCGGGGAGGCGGACATCGCGATCGCGGATCGCCAGACGAAGAAGATCGCCCACTTCTCGCCGTTCAAGAAGGTCATGCAGCAGGTCGGCTCCCACGTGGTGAACATCGCCGCCGAGACCGAGCTGCCCGACGCGGCCTCCGGGTTCCGCGCCTACTCCAAGGCGTCCCTGATGCGCCTGAACGTGATCACCCAGTTCTCGTACTGCATGGAGACGATCATCCAGGCGGGCAACAAGCGCCTGCGGATCGCCTCGGTCCCGATCGACACGAACCCCAAGACGCGCGAGTCGCGCCTGTTCAACAACATCTTCCAGCACATGGCGAAGTCCGGTTCGGCGATCATGCGCGCCTACCTGATGTTCAAGCCGCACACCGTGCTGATCTGGCTGGCGGCGCTCACCGGGGTCGTGGGTCTGGTGCCCTTCATCCGTTTCCTGGTCTTCGCGGTGATGGGGCAGGGCGGCGGTCACATCCAGTCGCTGATCTTCGGTCTGGTGCTGCTGACCTGCTCGTTCCTGACGCTGGTGCTGATGATCATCGCCGATCTCCAGCGCACCAACCGGGTGCTGATGGAGGACGTGCTCGAGCGCGTCAAGCTCCTCCAGTACGGCGAGCCGAAGCACCCGCTGGTGGGGGAGGGCGCGCCGACGCCCGCCCCGCTCGCCGCCGGTGGGACGCAGGATCTGCGCAGCTACGCTCCCGTGGTCGCTGAGGGCGCGGCCGCCGACGATGTCGTCGTCGACCAGTGGGCTTCGGCCGTGCGGCGCGACGCCGCTGACGCGCAGGGCTGAGCAGAACCCAGCAGCGCGGAGCGCCGACGGCCCCTCTCAGCCGTCGGCGCTCTGCTCCGCCGTGCCGCGGCAGGGCAGAATCCGCAGCAGCTTCGCCTCGCCCACCTGCAGCACCACCTCCGCAGCACCGGTCTGGGAGATCTCGTTGAGCCCCTTGTAAGTCGCTGATCCGTCCCCGATCTCGCGCGGCCCGAAATCGAGCGCGTACTCGACCCCGAGCTCCTGGACCGCATCGCACACCACGGGCCTGCGGTGGGCGTCGTCGAGCGCGAGGTTCAGCAGATGCACCTCGGGCTCCGCCTGGAAGGCCATGTAGATGTTCAGCACGTCCCGATCCGCGAGCGCATAGGCCA
>JAAZLF010000378.1 GCA_012799425.1 Actinomycetales bacterium
CCGTGCTCGTGCGCCGAGCCCCGGACGATGTTGACATGCAGGACAGTGACCAGGAGGACGACCGTGACCGCTGACGAGCACCCGAGGACCGATCCCGAGGACGGCACCGCGACCGAGACGCACAGATCGGGCTTCGTCGCCCTGGTCGGTCGTCCCAATGTCGGCAAATCCACCCTGACCAACGCCCTGGTGGGGGAGAAGGTCGCGATCACCTCCAGCAAGCCGCAGACCACCCGGCGCGCGATCCGGGGGATCGTCACGCGCGAGGACGCGCAGATCATCCTGGTGGACACCCCGGGGGTGCATCGCCCCCGCACCCTGCTCGGCGAGCGTCTGAACGATCTGGTCCGCGGCACCCTGGGCGAGGTGGACGTGGTGGGGTTCTGCCTCCCCGCGGACCAGAAGATCGGCCCGGGCGACCGCTTCGTCGCCGAGGACCTGCAGGAGCTGCGTCAGGGCCGGCGCGGCCCGAGGGTCGTCGCCGTGGTGACCAAGATCGACCTGGTGGGGCGGGATGCGCTGGCCGAGCACCTGATGAGCGTGGACCAGCTGATGGGCTTCGACGACATCGTCCCGATCTCCGCCGTGAAGGGAGAGCAGATCGAGGTGCTGCTCGAGGTGATTTCCCGGCACCTGCCCGAGGGGCCGATGCTGTACCCCGACGACCAGCTCACCGAGGAGTCCCGCGATGATCGCATCTCGGAGCTGATCCGCGAGGCGGCGCTCGAGGGCGTGCGCGACGAGCTCCCGCATTCGATCGCCGTCGTGGTCGAGGAGGTCGTCGAGACGGACCCCGACGATCCCTTCGCCGATGTCGCCCCCGGCGAGGGACGCCTGGTGGTGCGGGCGACGCTCTACGTCGAGCGCGAGAGCCAGAAGGGCATCATCATCGGTCGCGGCGGTTCGCGGCTGAAGGAGGTCGGCACCCGCGCCCGCGCCGAGATCAACCAGCTCATCGGCCGCAAGGTGCACCTGGACCTGCGGGTGAAGGTCGCCAAGGAGTGGCAGCGCGACCCCAAGCAGCTGGGCCGGCTCGGGTTCTGAGCCCTCTGGCGCCCGCGGAGCGTTCGCATGCTGAGCGTTCCCGAGAGGCGCGAGCGACGGTGCTACCGTGACGCCCATGCGTGGATCGCTGCTCCTGCTTAGCCGCCGCGACGGGACCTGAACGCCGGGCCCCCGCCGCGGCTGAAGTGTTGTCCGGCGACCGGTACTCCAGCGAGAAGGACCCCCAGATGACTGACTCCACGATCACGTCGACCTCGACGGCCGCCCCGGTGGCGGCAGAGGGCGACCCCGCAGACCCCGTCGTCGGCACCGCCGGCGATGCCCCGCAGCAGCCCTCCGGGATGCCGACCCATAAGTATCTGCCCTTCCACGAGCAGATCCGGGTCGATCTCCCCGACCGCACCTGGCCGGCCCGTCGCATCACCCGAGCGCCCCGCTGGTGCGCCGTGGACCTGCGTGACGGCAACCAGGCTCTGATCGATCCCATGAACTCCGAGCGCAAGCTGCGGATGTTCGAGCTGCTGGTGCGGATGGGCTACAAGGAGATCGAGGTGGGCTTCCCGGCTGCCTCCACCACGGACTACGACTTCGTGCGCATGCTCATCGACGAGGATCGCATCCCCGAGGACGTCTCCATCCAGGTCCTCACCCAGTCGCGGGAGCACCTGATCGAGCGCACCTACCAGGCGATCGCCGGTGCCAAGCGCGCCGTGGTGCACCTGTACAACTCGACCTCGGTGGTCCAGCGCGACGTGGTCTTCCGTGCCGACGAGGACGCCGTGCTCGACATCGCGGTGCAGGGCGCCCTGCTGTGCCGGAAGTACGAGGAGACGATCCCGGACACGCAGGTCACGTACCAGTACTCGCCGGAGTCCTACACGGGCACCGAGCTCGAGTACGCGCTGCGGGTCTGCAACGCCGTCACCGAGGTCTTCAAGCCCACCCCGGACGACAAGATGATCATCAACCTGCCGGCCACGGTCGAGATGGCGACGCCCAACGTCTACGCCGACTCGATCGAGTGGATGCACCGCCACCTGGACCGCCGCGACTCGATCGTGCTGTCGCTGCACCCGCACAACGACCGCGGCACCGGCGTCGCCGCCGCGGAGCTGGGCTACCTGGCCGGCGCGGACCGCATCGAGGGCTGCCTGTTCGGCAACGGCGAGCGCACCGGCAACGTGGACCTGGTGACTCTGGGCCTGAACCTGTTCAGCCAGGGCATCGACCCGCAGATCGACTTCACCGACCTCGACGAGGTGCGCCGCACCGTCGAGCACTGCAACCAGATGCCGGTCCCCGAGCGCAGCCCCTACGGCGGCGACCTCGTCTTCACCGCCTTCTCCGGCTCCCACCAGGACGCCATCAAGAAGGGCCTGGAGCGCATGGAGTCCGACGCCGAGGCGCGCGGCACGGACGTCGATGATCTCGTCTGGCGCGTGCCCTACCTGCCGGTGGACCCCAAGGACCTGGGCCGTTCGTACGAGGCCGTGATCCGCGTGAACTCGCAGTCCGGCAAGGGCGGCATGGCCTATCTGCTGCGCACCGAGCACGGCCTGGACCTGCCGCGCAGGCTGCAGATCGAGTTCTCCGGCATCGTGCAGCACAAGACGGACTCCGACGGCGGAGAGGTCAGCCCCGAGGCGCTCTGGGACGCCTTCACCGACGAGTACCTCCCGGCATCCGAGGACTCCCGCCGCTGGGGCCGGTTCTCGATCACCTCCATCCACCAGGAGTCCACCGGCGAGGGCGCGGATCGCATCACCGTCACTCTCGTCGTCGACGGCGAGGAGCACACCGTCACCGGCATCGGCAACGGCCCGCTGGACGGCTTCGTCAAGGCCCTGGCCGAGCGGAAGATCGAGGTGCGCATCCTCGACTACGCGGAGCACGCGCTGACCGAGGGCGATGATTCGCTGGCCGCCTCCTACATCGAGTGCGAGATCGGCGATCGGATCTTCTGGGGCGTGGGCATCGACGGCTCGATCACCCGAGCGTCGCTCGCTGCGATCATCTCGGCGCTGAACCGCGAGCAGCGCGCCCGGGACTGAGTCCCGGGGCCCGGGCTCAGCGGCGGTGGTCGGCGCGCGGCGTGCCGGCCCCGGTGGGCGTCGCGTCCTGCGCGCCCCCCTCCTCGCCCCGGAGATCCGTCTCGCTGAGCACGGGCATCTCTCCCGTGACCGTCGCGTGCGTCGGGGTGGGCAGGTCCCAGCCGGGCTGCTCGTCAGCCGGCTGGGGCTCGCTCGGCGAGGTGCGGCGCGCGGTGAGGGTGATGCCCACGCTCGCGCCCACCACCAGCACGGCTGCGGCGATGCGCAGCGCCGTGGCCTCCTGACCGATCAGGAGCACACCCGCGATCAGGACGATCACCGGCTCGAGGCTCAGCAGGATCCCGAACACGTGCCGGGGCAGGCGCCGCAGGGCGGCGAGCTCGAGCGTGTACGGCAGCACCGAGGCGAGCACGGCGGTGGCCGCGGCGAGCGCGAGCAGGCGCATGTCCATCATCCCGCTGAGCGCACCGGGCGCTCCGAGCGGCAGCACCACGAGAGCGCCGACCGCCATCGCCACGGCGAGACCGTCCTGCCCGGGCACGAGGCGTCCCACCCGGGCGCTGGTGAGGATGTACATTCCCCAGAACACGGCGGCGATCAGAGCGAACAGCACGCCGAGGCCGTCCAGCGCGGCGGCGCTGGTCAGCGACTCGATGCCGAACAGGCTCACGCCGCCGAGGGCTAGCACCACCCACAGCAGGTCGCTGCGGCGGGTGGACAGCAGCGCTGAGACCGCGAGGGGGCCCAGGAACTCGATCGCGACCGCGGTGCCCAGCGGGATCCGGGCGATCGCGGCGTAGAACGCGCCGTTCATCGCCCCGATCGCGCCACCGAACATGAGCACTGCGATCCACTGCTCGCGGGTGAAGCGGTGGAGCTTCGGGCGCACGATGACCAGCAGCATGAGTGCGGCGATGCCCAGGCGCAGCGCGGTGGTGCCCCAGGCCCCGATCGCCGGGAAGAGCTGGGTCGCCAGCGCCGCCCCGAACTGGAGGGACACGCACGAGCCGAGGATGAACATGATCGGCGTCATCGGCACTCCGGAGCCCCCGCGCGAGGCGCGCGCGGGGGACGCCGATGGGGCTGAGGCGGGAGCAGGAGAGGTCGTCACGTCTCCACTGTGGGGCCTGGCCTCCGGCCCGGTCCAGCGAATGTTCCCGACCTGTATCGTGAAGCATCGCTTCACGATCGGAGGTGGCGCTGTGCTGAACCTGCACCGGCTGTTCCTGCTGCACGAACTGCGCAGGCTGGAGACCATGTCGGCGGTCGCTCGCGCCCATTCGATGTCTCCCTCCGCCGTCTCCCAACAGCTCTCTCACCTGGAGCGCGAGACCAAGGTCACCCTGCTGCGGCAGGCGGGGCGAAGGGTGGTGCTCACCGATGCCGGCGTCCAGCTGGCGCGCCGCGCCGAGGAGATGCTGGGACTGCTCGAGGTGGCGGAGGCCGAGCTCGCCCATGCCCAGGGGGAGGCCGGCGGGCTGCTGCGGGTGGCCTCGTTCCAGACCCCGATGATCGCGCTGGCCCCCGCGGCGGTGAGCGTTCTGGCCCAGCGGCATCCGGCCCTGCACCTCGAGCTCGGCCAGCAGGAGGTCGATGAGGCCTATGAGGGGCTGCTCGCCCACCGCTACGACGTGATCCTGGGGGAGGACTATCCCGGCGGCCAGCAGGTGGTGCGCCGCGGCACCGACCGCGAGGCGCTGCTGACCGACCCGCTCCTGCTGGTGCTCCCGGATACGGGGCCCTGGACGCATGCGCGCTCTCTCACCGCGCTGGCCGATGCGCCCTGGGCGCTGGACCCGCCGGGGAGCCGCACCGGGATCTGGTCTCGGACCTTCCTGCGCTCAGCGGGGATCGAGCCGCAGGTCCGCTTCACCACCCCCGACCCGCTGCTGCAGGTGCACCTGGTGCGCTCCGGGAATGCTGTCGCCCTCCTGCCCGGCATCATCGCCTCCGAGCACCTCGGCGGCACCCGTGTGCTCCGTCTGCCCGGAGACCCGCATCGCTCGCTGTACACCGCGGCGAGGGCCGGGGCCGCCCAGCACCCCTCGCTGCTGGCGTTCCGTTCGGCGCTGCTCGAGGCGGCGAAGCGGCTCACCGCACCGGAAGCCCTGGAGGCCTTCGGCGACTGAGATCGGCTCCCGCGCGACACGCTCGCCCCACTCCTCCTGGAGAAGGAGGCGACCGCGCGCACCGCACGGTAGAAAGTAGTCATGACCTCTCACCTCGGCGAAGACGCCGACCCTTCCCTGCATGACCCTGCCCCGTCGGCCTCCGATGCCCCGAGGTGGCACGCCCTGGTGATGCTGCTGGTCCTGCTCGCGACGATCGTCGCCGGCGGCGCCTCGCGCGGCACCACCGCCCCGGTGGGGGCCGGAGCGGCCACGGACGTGTTCAGCGCAGAGCGCGCCTCCCAGGCCGCGGCCCCGGCACTGGTCGAGCCGCGGCCCGTCGGCTCCGCCGCCAACGACCGCGCCCACGAGGAGCTCGCGACTCAGCTGGAGGCGCTCGGCTTCGAGACCCGCACGCAGGGGGGGATCAGCGTGCGCGAGTACGGCGAGGAGGCCGCCAGCGGTTTCGTGCGCAACCTCATCGCCACCCGCGAGGGAACGGACCCCACCGGCACGATCGTGCTGGCCACACACATCGATTCTGTCCCCGGCGCCCCCGGTGTCGCCGATGCCGGCGTGGGGCTCGCAGTGATCCTCGAGACGGTGCGCGCTCTGGGCCCCGAGGCCGCTCGCAACGATCTGGTGGTGCTGCTGGTCGACGGCGAGGAGCGCGGCCTGCTCGGCGCCGAGGCGTACCTCGCCGATGGGGCCGAGAGCCTCGCCGAGCCCGTGGTGGTGCTGAACCACGAGGCCCGCGGAGTCTCTGGACGGCCGATGGTCACCCGGGCCAGCGGGCCGATGCACGCCGTGATCGGCTCCTTGCCCCGCCCCGAGTTCGAGTCGTTCACCGATGCGCTGTTCGCGATCATCCCCAACGACACCGACTTCACCGCCTACCGCGAGGGCGGCTGGTGGGGGATGGACATGGCGATCATCGACGGTGCCTGGGCGTACCACTCGCCGCAGGACGACCACGATCACCTCGATCCGGGCACCCTTCAGCACTACGGCGAGATGACGCTCGCGCTCACCCGGGACCTCGCGCAGCGGGATCTCGCCGCGCTCGAGGAGCGTGCGCAGGAGCAACCGGTCCAGACCACAGCCCCCTGGGGCATCGTCGCCGTGCCGCCGCTGCTGGTCACCGTGCTGGGTCTGCTCGCACCGCTCGCCGTCCTCGCGGCGGTCTGGGTGGTGAGGCGCCGCGGCATCGTGAGCCTGCGCGGAGTCCTGGGCGGCGCAGCCACGGCCCTGCTGGTCCTGGCGGGAGCGGTGATGGGCGCATACACGTTGTGGAGCCTCACGGCCGGCGCCACCCCGTCGATGCTCTCGCAGACCACCCGTGAACCGCTCCGCGCAGAGCTGTTCCTCGCGGCGGAGCTGATGCTCGCGGCGGCAGCGGTCACAGCGGGCTGGGTGCTCGCCCGCCTGCTGATCTCCCGCTCGGCCCTCCTGCTGGGCAGCTCGCTCCTGGTCACGACGCTGCTGGCGGTCCTCGCCGTCTACTCGCCCGCCCTCGGCG
>JAAZLF010000379.1 GCA_012799425.1 Actinomycetales bacterium
AGGGGCAGGGCCGCGGGGGACACCGGGATTCGACATGATGGTCCGGTGACCTCCCGCACGCTCACCCGCCCGCTGGCCGCGGCGATCGCCGCGACCCTCCTGATCGCTCTGGCGGTGCTGGTCCCGGAGGCCCTCCCGCGTGCACAGGCCGAAGGATTCAGCACCGGCCGCACGGCACCCTCGATGCTGGTCTTCGACGCCTCCGGCTCGATGCGGGCCGACGATGTCGACGGCCGCACCCGCATGGACGTGGCCAAGGAAGCGGTCACGGCCCTGGTGCCGATGCTCCCCGAGGATGCCGCCGTGGGGCTGATGACCTACGGCGATTCAGATGCCGCGACCGCCGCTGACCAGGAGGCGGGTTGCCGGGATGTGAAGACGCTGGTCGAGCCAGACGGCCTGGACAGGGAGGGCCTGATCGGCGCGATCGAGGGTGTGCAGCCCTCCGGGTTCACCCCTATCGGCCTGTCGCTGCAGAAGGCGGCTGACGCTCTCCCCGAGGCGGAGATGCGCTCGATCGTGCTGGTCTCCGACGGCATCGACGAATGCGGTGGGCCGCCCCCGTGCGAGGTGGCGGGCGACCTCGCGGGCAAGCACCCCGAGATGCGCATCCACACCATCGGCTTCAAAGCGGAGCAGGCCGCCCGCGACGAGCTGGCCTGCATCGCCGAGATCACCGGCGGCACCTTCGCCGACGCTTCCGATGCTGAGACCCTGCGCGATGAGCTGCTGGTGAAGATGACTCGCGCCCTCCAGGGATACGCCACCCAGGGCCAGCCGATCACCGGAGGGACCAGCGCCGAGGACTCGGTGGACCTGCCGCCTGGCTCCTACCTCGACGTGCTCGAGCACGGCAGCCCGGCGATCGACGACGGTGAGGGCTTCTCCCGCTTCTACCGCCTGCAGATCGCTCCGGGCGAGATCGCGCACCTCTCCGCGACCATGGTGCTGCCCGGTGGTGACGGCGTCACCAATCGGCTCGCTCGGCTCCAGCTGCGCACCCATTCTGCCGACGGCGTCGACTGCCGGATCGGGGAGGTCCAGGCCCGGGCCGAGGCCGACCTCGGGCAGGGCCCCATCACCGCCACCATCGCCACCCCGCGGATGGGGGAGACCGAGAACCTGAGCTGCTTCGGGGAGGACGCAGATGGCACCGTGATCCTCGAGGTGGAGCGCACCGGTGACCCGTCACTCGAGGAAGCGGTGCCCGTCGAGGTGCAGTTCTTCGCCGAGGAGAAGGTGAGCCTGGACGGGATGCCCCCGGCCGCGAAGTACATGCGCCCGCAGGAGCCGCTGGCGATCCCGACCGACGGCGAGCGGATCCAGCCGGCGTTCTCCTTCGCCTCCGCGGTGCCGGACGCGGACGGACCGATGCGCGGCACGATCATCCCCGGCGAGGTGCAGTTCTTCCGCATCCCGGCCCAGTACGGCCAGCAGGTGCGGGTCGCGCTGTCCTTGGGCGAGTTCGAGACCCCGGAGGGGATGGGGCTGACATTGCAGGCCACTCTGCTCTCGCCGCTGCGCGACAGCGTGTACTCGGTGGTCCCACCCAACACCAACGCCGATGCGTCGGGCTTCTCCGAGGCCGTCACCCCGGGCATGACCATGCAGCTGAACCAGGCCGCCCCGATCCAGTACCGCAACCGCGAGAGCGGAGGCACCGAGGCACGCACCTCCTTCCTCGCCAGCGACTACTTCCTGCAGCTCGCCGTGGTCCCCTCCAGCTACACCGGGGAGCAGCTGTTCGAGATCCCGTATGTCATCGACCTCGATGTGGCGGGGGAGGCCGGTAAGGGGCCCGAGCTGACCGGCCAGGGTGCCGCCTCGGCGGAGGACCGCTCGGCCGCGGAGCCGGGCACCGCCCCGGACGCGTCCGACGG
>JAAZLF010000380.1 GCA_012799425.1 Actinomycetales bacterium
CCACCGTGGCGGCCCGTCCGGCGCCCAGTCCGCTGTGGGATGATAGGTGCGCCCGCGCTGTCTCGTGGCGCTGTTGAAAGGGACTTCCATGAACTTCTTCCGCAACCCCTGGGCGATCGTCCTGCTGGTCGTGCTCGTGATCCTCCTGTTCGGGGCCAACAAGCTCCCGGGCCTCGCCCGCAACATGGGCAAGTCGATGCGCATCTTCAAGAGCGAGGTCGAGGAGCTGCGCGGCGACGAGAAGGGCGCCGAGGACGAGGAGGCAGACCGTCCTTCCCGTTCCTCGCGCCAGCGTGACGACCGCACCGAGGACCGCAGCGCCCGCGACGAGCGCGAGTACGATCCCCGCGACGACGCCGACCGCGACCGCGAGCCGGTCCGCGCCCACGAGGACGACGACTCCTACCGTCGCGACTGAGCATCTCGACGCGGCACGCGTCGTCGACAGCGGGTCCGGGCGGGTGACCGCCCGGGCCCGGAGCGCTGGGAGGAAGCAGATCCGTGGCGAGTGATACGCAGGGACGCAGGAAGGTCGAAGCCGAGCCCGTGAAGAAGGCGGGGAGGGACCCCGAGGGGCGCATGTCCCTCGGCGAGCACCTCATCGAGCTGCGCAATCGACTGATGATCAGCGCGATCACCGTGCTGCTGCTGTCGATCGTGGGCTGGCTCCTGTTCCCCTGGGTCTTCGACGCGGTCAAGGCGCCGATCGAGGCCGCGGGGGAGGACTCCGACCTCCAGGCGCTGATCAACTTCCAGGGCGTGGGCCAGGGGCTGAACGTCAAGCTCCAGATGGCCGCCTACATCGGCCTGATCCTCTCCTCGCCGATGATCATCGCGCAGATCTGGCTGTTCGTGATGCCGGGCCTGCACAGGAACGAGCGCAAGTACGCGGTCGGCTTCTTCGGCAGCGCGATCCCGCTGTTCTTCCTCGGCTGCGTGGCCGGATACTGGGCCGTGAACCAGCTGGTGCCGGTGCTGATGAGCTTCACGCCGACCGAGGGCTCGACCTCGCAGATCATCCCGTACGACGAGTATCTCGCCCTGCTGATCAAGACCATGCTCGCCTTCGGCATCGCCTTCGTGGTCCCGGTCGTCATGGTGCTGCTGAACTTCATGGGTCTGGTCAGCGGCAGGACGATGCTCAAGGCGTGGCGCTGGATCATCTTCCTCAGCTTCGCCTTCACCGCCGTGATGGTGCCGACCCCCGAGCCGATCACGCTGATCGCGATGTCCGCCGCGATCGCGAGCCTCTTCTTCGGAGCGATCGTCATCGCGCTCGTCCACGACAAGCGCCAGGCGCGCCGGAGCGGCGACGAGGACCTCTCCGATGACGAAGCCAGCCGCATCGACGACGAGGTGGAGAAGGTCGACGGCCCGTCCAGCCTGGAGGACGCCGACGGGGACGGGCGGTGAGCAGGCTCCGTGTGGGCCTGCTCGCGAATCCCACAGCGGCCCAGGGCACCGCGCACCGCGTCGGGCGCCAGGTCGGCCAGCTGCTGCGACTGGCCGGCATCTCCGTGGTCGACCTCTCCGGGCCCTCCGCGCACGTGGCCAGAGCGCGTGCCCGGGACATCCGCGACTCGCTCACCGCACTGGTGGTGGTCGGCGGTGACGGCACCGTCTCCCTCGGCGCGGAGATCGTGGCCGGTTCCGCCGTACGGCTCGGCATCGTCCCGGCAGGCAGCGGCAACGACTTCGCCCGCGCCCTGGGGCTGACCATCAACGATCCCGAGCGGTCCACCCGCTCACTGCTGCATGCGCTCTCGCGCCCGGTCGTCACGATCGACGCGATCGAGATCCTCGCCGCTGGGGAGCATGCGCTGCCGCACCGCTCCCTCGCGCTGGGCAACGTCAGCTTCGGCTTCGACGCGCTCGTCAACGCGCGCGCCAACAGCTCCCGCGCCGGCCACACAGTGCGCTACACCGCCGCGACCCTGCGGGAGCTGCCCACCTTCTCGCCCCTGCCGTACTGGATCGAGATCGACGGCGGCGAGCGGATCGAGCTGGACGCCACGATCCTGACCCTGTGCAGCTCCGGGGTCTTCGGCGGCGGCATGAAGATCGCCCCCGGCTCCCGGATCGACGACGGCCGCCTCGAGCTCGTCACCGTCGCCGGGATCGGTCGCGGACAGCTGGTGCGCTTCTTCCCCCGCGTCTACAAGGGGACGCACACCTCGCTCGACGCGGTCGATATCCGGCCGGTGAGGGAAGTGACCGTCGGCCTGCGCCACGGCCGCCCGATGCGCGCCTACGCTGATGGGGAGCCCCGCGCCGAGCTCCCCCTGAGAGCCAGGGTGCTGCCCGGTGCCATCCGCCTGCTCGCGGAGCTGCCGACAGCAGCGGGCGGTGCGCACGAGGACGGAGGAGCGCAGTGACCTCACCTGCAGACCGGTACGCCCGTTTCCGAGCGGAGCAGCAGCAGGAGCAGTCCTCCGCGGAGCTGACCGCCTTCACCGACCGCTACCCCTTCGAGCTGGACGACTTCCAGCTGGACGGTGGCCGCGCCCTCGAGCGCGGCAGCTCGGTGCTGGTCGCGGCGCCCACCGGTGCCGGCAAGACCGTGGTCGGCGAGTTCGCCGTCCACCTGGCCCTGTCACGGGGCCACAAGGTCTTCTACACCGCACCGATCAAGGCCCTGTCGAATCAGAAGTTCGGCGAGCTGGTGGAGTGGCTCGGCGCTGAGAGGGTCGGCCTGCTGACCGGGGACACCTCGATCCGTCCCGACGCCGATGTCGTCGTGATGACCACCGAGGTGCTGCGCAACATGCTGTACGCGGAGTCCGATCTGCTCCAGGGGCTCGGGTTCGTGGTGATGGATGAGGTCCACTACCTGGCCGACCGTCTGCGCGGTCCGGTCTGGGAAGAGGTGATCATCCATCTGGACCGTTCCGTGCAGCTGGTCTCGCTGTCCGCGACCGTCTCGAACGCGGAGGAGTTCGGTGCCTGGCTGCAGGAGGTCCGCGGCAGCACGGAGATCATCGTCTCGGAGACCCGGCCGGTGCCGCTGTGGCAGCACGTGGTCGTCGGCGACGAGCTGCTGGACCTCTTCGTCGACGCCGACGGCGAGGCCGTGGTCTCCCAGGGCCCCGGAGCCCGCAGCGACCGGCAGGTGAACCCGCAGATCGAGCGGATCACCTCCTTCTCGCTGCCGGTCGATGAGCGCTCCGGCGGGCCGCGCGGCAAGGGGTATCGGGGGCGCAGGGGCACCAGCGGGCGTCACCGCCCGCGGGGCTCCGGGCAGCACCGGCCGCCGCACAAGCGCAAGGGGCGCGGTGGCGGTGGGCACCCCGGCGATGACGCACGTCGCAACGATCATCGGGAGGGTCCCCGCGGCGGCGCCCACGCCGGGGGAGGCCCGGGCGGGGCCCAGCGGCCGATGCGTCGGCCGGAGGTGGTGGAGCTGCTCGATGACGCCGCACTGCTGCCCGCGATCATGTTCATCTTCTCGCGCGCGGGATGCGAGGGCGCGGTGCAGCAGTGCGCACGCGCGCGCCTGCGCCTGACCGATGACGCGGAACGTCGGGAGATCCGCACCGTGCTCGATGACGAGCTCGCAGGGATCGACGTCGAGGACGAGGAGGTGCTCGGCATCACCGCCTTCCGACGGGCGGTGATGGACGGCTACGCCGCGCACCACGCGGGGATGCTGCCGCTGCTGAAGACGGTGGTCGAGCATCTCTTCGCACGCGGGCTGATCAAGGTCGTCTTCGCGACCGAGACCCTCGCCCTGGGCATCAACATGCCTGCCCGCTCGGTGGTGCTCGAGAAGCTGGTGAAGTTCAACGGGGTCGAGCACGCCGACCTCACACCGGGCGAGTTCACCCAGCTCACGGGCCGTGCGGGACGGCGCGGGATCGACACCGAGGGGCATGCGGTGGTCGTGGGCGGCCCCCGCTTCGACCCCCCGGCCGTGGCCTCGCTCGCCTCGAAGCGCACCTATCCGCTGCGCTCGGCGTTCCGTCCCACCCCGAACATGGCCGTGAACCTGCTGGACCGTTTCGATCTCGCCCGCGCCCGCGAGACACTCGAGACCAGCTTCGCCCAGTTCCAGGCGGACCGCTCCGTGGTGGGGCTGGCCCGTCGCGCCCGGGAGATCGAGGACACGGTCGCGTCCTATCGCGACGCGGTGACCTGCGATCGCGGTGACCTGCTGGAGTATGCGGAGATCCAGGAGCAGGTCGCCGAACGGGAGAAGACCCTCGCGCGAGCCCGTGCGGCCGCGGACAGGGATCGCACCCGCACCGTGCTCGGGGACCTCCGTCGCGGCGAGGTGATCGCGCTGCCCGGCGGGAAGCGTCGGGGCTACGCCGTGGTGCTGGACGTGGATCGTGCCGTGCTCGGCGGCCCCCAGGTGGATCTGCTGGACACCGAGGGCCGGCGTCGCAGCCTCCGCCCCGGGGACGTGCCCTCACCCCCCGCGGTGATCGACACCCTCCGCCTGCCGCGCCAGGACTCCCTCGGCAGCGGCAAGGTGCGCAAGGACACCGCCACCGCACTGCGACAGCGCCTCGCCGGACAGGACGATGACGCCCGGCAGGAGGTGCGCCGGCGCGCCGGACGCACCCCTTCGATCGCTGCGACCGATGAACAGCTGCTCGCGCTCCGCGAACGGATGGACGCCCATCCCTGCTCCGACTGCCCGGACCTCGAGTCCCATCTGCGCTGGGTGGGTCGCTGGCGCAAGTCCCGCGCGGAGCTCGAGGGCGTCCACCGCCGTATCCGGGGACG
>JAAZLF010000381.1 GCA_012799425.1 Actinomycetales bacterium
CGGGTGCGGCGCTGATCGAACCAGTGCGCGGTGGACATCTGCTCGGCCAGGAACTCCGTCATCGGAGGCTCGTCGTGGCCGGGGCGCTTCTCCCAGATCCGCTCGATCACGCGGCCGGCGAAGCGGGCCACGCTGCCGGGCAGGTGGATGCGCGGCTGCGGGACCCCGGCGGCGTCGCACCAGCCGGCGAATACTTCGCGCACGGTGCGGGGCTCGCCGTTGGAGACCACGAAGCTCTCCCCGTGCACGGCCCCGATGCGGTCGTACGCGGCGACGATCGCGTCGGCGGCGTTGGTGACGTAGGTGGTGTCGATCAGGGCCATGCCGTCGTCCAGCAGCGGCAGTCGGCCGCTGCGGGCGCGATCCACGATCCGGCCCACCAGCTGGGTGTCCCCCGGTCCCCACACCACGTGGGGGCGGATCGAGGTGACGAGCAGCCCGTCGGCGCCGTTGGCCTCCATTGCCAGCAGCTCGGCGGCAGCCTTGGTGCGGGCGTAGGGGCCGCGGGCCTGTGACGGATCGGCGGGGGTGGCGTCGAGTCCCACGATCGCGCGGCCCAGATGGGCGACCGACGGCGAGGAGATGTTCACCAGCGCGCCGCCGCCGTTGGCGCGCAGCGCATCCAGGACGTTGCGGGTGCCGTCGATGTTGATCGCGCGGTACTCGCTCTCCGGGCCGGAGATGGAGACCTTGGCGGCGAGGTGGATCACTGCGTCGGCGCCCTTGACCGCCCGGCGCACGTCCTCGGCCTCGGTGAGAGAGCCGCGCACGTCCTCGATGCCCTCGAGCCCGGCGGGGCGGCGCTGGAAGGCGCGCACGGTCGCGCCGCGGTCGCGGAGGATGGTGGCGACGGCGCCGCCGAGCATGCCGGAGGCGCCGGTGACCAGGATGGTGGGCGCGCTCACAGGGCGTCCGCCTTCTCCCCCTGCAGGGTCTGCTCGGACCAGCGCGACAGGGCCGCACGGTCGATCTTCGAGTTGTGACGGATGTCCGTCGGCAGTGCGCGGGTGGTGAACACCGCGACCACCTCGGCGCCGCAGCGGTCTCGCACAGCGCGGCGCACGGCCTCCTGCAGGGACGGCTCGGCCGGGCGCGGATGGCCCGCCTTACCGGGGCGGTAGCCGTCCTCGGTCTCGAGGATGACCACCACCTGCTGGGTGCCGCGGGGGCCGACGACGGCTGCGCCGGCGCGACGCACGGTCGGCACCGACTCGGCGGCCTCCTCGACCTGGACCGGGGTGAGCAGGCCGCCGGCGGTGGCCAGCACGTGGTCCGCGCGACCCTCGACCCACAGCCTGCCCTCCTCATCGAGGTGGCCGACATCGCCGGTGGCGTGCCAGCCCTCGAAGCGCATCGCGGTGTGGGTGGTGCGCCAGAGCATCAGGTAGCGGTCCCGCACATGCGGGCCGCGCACCAGGATCTCGCCGCTCACACCGGGGGCGTCGATGATCGTCCCGGTGGTGCGTCCCAGCTCGTCCATCTCGGCGATCGCGATCTCGACGCGCGGCACGGGACGGCCGACGCACACGCCGGAGCCCTCGCCCGCCTCCTCGATGCCCTCGAGGTCGATCGCGGCGACGGCCAGACACTCGGTCATGCCGTACGGGGTCAGCGCCCGCGCGTTCGGCATCAGCGAGCGCAGGTCGCGCAGGAGATGCGCAGGGATGGGCGCACCGGCGGAGAAAAAGCTCGCCGCCCCGGCCATGGCGGCGCGGCCGGCGTCGTCGAGCTGATCGGCGGTGTCCAGGATGTTGCGCAGGGCCGCGGGGGCGGTGAACACAGCCGGGCGGCCCAGTGCCGCGATCGCCTCGGCCAGCGCTGGTGCGGTCAGCTCGCC
>JAAZLF010000382.1 GCA_012799425.1 Actinomycetales bacterium
AACGACTCGAACCCGATCCGGAACAGGCCAACCGAGGCCGCTTGCCATCGACGCTCATGCACCCACGCAAAGAGAATCGTCCCCTGCGGAGCTTCCGCAGGGGACGATCAAAAGAGCAGGTCAGCGCGACAAACGCTTAGCAACTGATGGTAAAGCGGAACCTGTCCATCGAACCCAACCGGAGGCCGAGAAGATAAAACCCCTGGTCAGAGGCCCTTTTTAGACATTGAACCTGAATTCAACCACGTCGCCATCCTTCATCACGTAGTCCTTGCCCTCGATGCGCACCTGGCCCCTGGCCTTGGCCTCGGCCATGGATCCGGCCTCGAGGAGCTGGTCGAAGGAGACGATCTCAGCCTTGATGAAGCCACGCTCGAAATCGGTGTGGATGACGCCGGCGGCCTGGGGGGCGGTGGCACCCTTCGGGATGGTCCAGGCGCGGGACTCCTTGGGACCGGCGGTGAGGTAGGTCTGCAGGCCGAGGGTGTCGAAGCCGACGCGGGCGAGCTGGGCCAGGCCGGACTCCTCCTGGCCGGTGGACTCGAGCATCTCGGCGGCCTCGTCGTCGTCGAGCTCGATCAGCTCGGCCTCGAACTTCGCATCGAGGAAGATCGCCTCCGCAGGGGCGACCAGGTTGCGCAGCGCCTCCTGCGAGGCGGTATCCGCGAGACCCTCCTCATCGGTGTTGAACACGTAGATGAAGGGCTTGGTGGTCATCAGCTGCAGCTCACGCAGCGCCGCGACGTCGATCCCGGCGGCCTCGGCGCCCTGGAAAAGGGTCTTGCCGGTCTCCAGCAGCTCCTTGGCCTTGCGGGTGTTCTCGAGCACGGCCGGCTCGATGAGGCCGCGCTTGGTGTCCTTCTCCAGGCGCTGCATCGAGTTCTCGATGGTCTGGAGATCGGCGAGGATCAGCTCGGTGGAGATGATCTCCATGTCGCCGGAGGGGTCGGTGGAGCCCTCCACGCGGGTCACGTCAGGATCGGCGAAGGCCCGGGTGACCTGGCAGATCGCGTCGGCCTCGCGAATGTTGGCGAGGAACTTGTTGCCCAGCCCCTCTCCCTCGCTGGCGCCCTTGACGATGCCGGCGATGTCCACGAAGGACACGGTCGCGGGCAGCAGCTTCTGGCTGCCGAACACCGTGGCGAGCTCCGCCAGCCGCGGATCCGGCAGCGGCACCACGCCCACGTTGGGGTCGATCGTCGCGAACGGATAGTTCGCCGCGAGCACCTCGGCGCGGGTCAGAGCGTTGAACAGGGTGGACTTGCCGACATTGGGCAGACCGACGATTCCGATAGTAAGAGCCACGGGAGGTGAGTCTACGGGACCGGGCTCTGCCGCACCTCCCGGCGGCGGGTGACCTCACCGACCCTCGCGGGCTCAGAGTCCGGTGGCCTCGGGGATCGCGGCATCGATCAGCGAGATGAGGCCCGCGGCGCTGACCTCGCGCACCTCGGTGCTCTCGCTCATCGACTCCGGGGTGTCCATCGCGAGCACCGCGCCGGAGGTGGCCATCAGGCTCATCTGAACGCCCCCGCCCTCGGCACCCGCCGCCGTCATCACCGTCATGGCGCGGGTGTCGGCGAGCTGCTGGGCGATCTTCTCGTCCGGGTCCTCGAGCGTCGCCGTCGGCCCCTCGAAGACCACCCGGTCCTCGGCGCCGGCGACCTGCGCCTGATCGACGTAGCGCGCCAGGCGCTCCGGCATCGCCGCTCGGGTGGGCACGCTGAAGTGGTGGTAGCCGTCGGCGGTGACGAGCTCCTCCAGCAGACCGCCCTCGGGGAACACATACACCGTGATGGCGGTGGACTGCTCGGCGACCCGGCGGGTGAGGTTCATCAGGGCTCGGGGCGCGCCGCGCAGGGTCATCAGGCCCGCGAGCGTGCGATCGAGCTGCACGGCTCGCGAGGCCGCGGAGGTCCCGGTCGAGAGCTGCTGCCCCTCGGGCTCGGAGCGGGAGTCGTCGAGCGTCACCAGGCCGCGTGCGATCAGCGAGCGCAGGGCGATCGAGGCGGAGACCTCGTGGGCGGTCTCCAGCTGGTCGAGGAACGGGGATCCGCTCATCTGGACCGCGTCCTCGCCGCCCAGAGCGACCAGCTCCTCGTCGGTGAGCACCGCGAGGACCGACGGGGCCGCGGAGGCTGCGGCGAGGATCTCGTAGGCGCCTGCGGCATCGCGTTCGGTGAACAGTGCGGGGTTGCTCATGACCTCATCCTAGGTGTGTGCGGGGCTCTCCCGCGGTCAGCGGGCCAGGGCCGGGGTGCGGCAGCTCAGAACCCGAAGGCGTCGCCGAGCCTGCCCAGGCCGTCGCTGACGCTCGAGGCGACGTCGCTGATCCCGTCGGAGACGGTCTCCGCGGCATTGCCCACGGCGTCGCTCACGGTCGAGGCGGTATCGGCCACGAAGTCCACGCCGGTCGAGACCGCGTTGCCGACGGTCTCGGTGATGCCGTCCCAGTTCTCGTAGATCGTCTTGCCGATGTCCATCCCGGCGGAGACCAATCCGAGGCCGGCCCCGACCGCGCCGAGGATCGGTGCCGCAGGGCCGGTGAAGGGTGCGGCGATCAGGAGTCCCCCACCCACGGTCGAGAGGATCCCGCTGGAGCGGTCGTACCAGTTGTCGGAGGTGGCGATCTGGTGGATGCCCAGGCCGACGTCGAGGAAGGGCAGCGCCTTGCCGATGCCCTTGCCCGCCGTCTGCAGCCAGGGCGCGACGTCGTCCAGCTTGTTGAGGACCTTGAGTGGTTCGAAGTTGCCCAGCGACGTGGGCAGACCGAGCTTCCCGAGCAGCTTCTCGGCCCCTGCCTGCCAGCCCTTGCCACCCTTGAAGAGCTCATCGAGGTAAGTCTGCTTCCACAGGCCCTCGAGACCGTGGCGGGCGAGTGCACCGAATTCGTCCGCGGCCGACGGGATGCGGACGAGGAAGTCGGCGAGGTTCTTGACGCCCTTGTAGATCCCCTGGCCGTCCTTGATCATATCCTTGAGGAAGCCGAGCGGGTTGAAGGGGGAATCGCCGCCTCCGCCGTCTTCGCCGCCACCGCTGCCGGCGTGGCCGTCGATGCTCGAGGCGGCGTCCTGCTCCTCGGCGTGCTGGCGCAGCTCCTCGCGCTGCCCGGTCAGCTCCTCCGAGCGCAGCTGGAACAGGTTCGAGGTCCGGTCGGTCCAGGAGGCGCGGAAGCGCTCGGCGTCCGCACCCTGCCAGATCGCCTCGTTCATGACCAGGGGCTCCAGGGAGTCCCGGAGCGCGAGGAGCGCCTGTGCACGCTCCGCGACACGCTCGGAGTGCTCGCGGAGGGCCTCGGTATCCGCACCCATGAAGCCGTTCATGTCCGCCCTCGAGATCTCTCGTCGTCTGCGCCCGGGCGCCTCGCCCTGTGCCAACACGGTAGGGCGACGCCCCGAGGATAGCGATGGGGAGAACTGCCCATGCCCCCGGACCCACCGCCGGCCGGTCCCTACACTCGAGGCATGACAGTCAGCCGCGCCGCCATGTCCTACGCGACCGCTCTCAACCGCAACGAACTGTTCGAGAGCCCGGGGCTGCGCCGGGACATCCCCGCCCTGCTCCATCCCGAGGAGGGAGTGCTGCTGGTGCTGCCGGGCGTGGCCGGTGACTTCCCTGACGTGATGATCGCGACCGCCTCCCGCTTCCTGCTGGCCTCCGTCGCCGGTCCCCTCAAGAAGGCGAAGGTCAAGCGCGAGATCCCCGCTGCCGAGGTGACGGGGGTCCAGTACCGAGCAGGGGTGTTCTCCCGCATGCGGGTCTCCCCTGCCGCGGGGCGCGACATCACGATGATGCCCCACCGCAAGGCGGACGCCGAGCGTTTCGCGCACGAGTTCGCGCACCTGATCCGGACCGGCTCGCTGCCCTCCTGAGGCACGCCCCGCGCGTGGTGCGCTTCGTCCGTCCCACCCCTGTGATCTGCTGACTGCATGAGCGGAACACTGATGCTGCTGCTGGGCCTCCTCCTCGGCGCGACCCTCGGCGCGGTCGCGACCGGGCTGGTGATGCGCGAGCGCTCCCGGGCCGCGGAGCTGCGCCACCACTCGGCGGCCGACGCCTCCGGGCACCTGCTGCGCCTGGCCGATGAGCGCCATGAGCGGGACGTCGCCCGCCGTGATGCCGCCGAGGAGGAGCGGGAGGCGGAGCTGCAGCGCACGCTGGCGCCCATCACCGCGACGCTCTCCCACCTCGAGCGCTCGCTCGCGCGCTCCGAGGCCGCACGGATCGATGCCGAGGGGGCGCTGCGCTCCCACCTCGACCAGCTGGCACAGCGCGCGCAGTCCCTCGAGACGGGCACCAGCGCGCTGACCGCTGCGCTGCGCTCCCCGACGGCACGAGGGCGCTGGGGCGAGGTGCAGCTGCGACGGATCGTGGAGGCCGCGGGCATGCTCGAGCACGTCGACTTCACCGAGCAGCTCTCCGGCACGCGGGCCGACGGGAACGCCGGGCAGCGCCCGGACCTCGTCGTGCACCTCGCGGGAGACCGGCGCGTGGTGCTCGATGCGAAAGCTCCGATGGACGCCTACCTCGATGCGACGGAGGAGACGGATCCCCAGCGCGCCATGGCACGCCGGAAGGCGCACGCGAAGGCGCTGCGCCATCACGTGGGCGTCATCTCCGCGAAGGCGTACTGGAAGGCGCTCGGGGACACCCCGGAGTTCACGGTGCTCTTCGTGCCCAGCGACGGTGTGCTCGCGGCCGCCCTGGAGACGGATCCGGAGCTGCTCGAGGACGCCTTCGCGCGCGAGGTGGTGATCGCCTCCCCCGCCACCTTGATGGCGCTGCTGCGCACCGTCGCGCACACCTGGCGCACAGATGCTCTGAACCGCGATGCCCGTGAGGTGCTCGACGCCGGCCGCGAGCTGCACCACCGCCTGGGCACGTTCACCGCGCACCTGGGCAAGGTGGGCCGTTCCCTGGATTCTTCCGTCGCCGCGTTCAACGAGGCGGTCGGTTCCCTGCAGTCGCGAGTGATGGTCACCGCCCGGCGCCTCGAGGAGCTCGAGCTGACCGGCACCCCGCTCGACGAGGTCGAGCAGCTCACCCGGCGCGCCCGCACCCTCGAGAACACGGAGATCGAAGACCTCGCGGAGTCCGGGACACGCGCCAGCGCGGCAGGCGAGCAACGGTCGG
>JAAZLF010000383.1 GCA_012799425.1 Actinomycetales bacterium
ACCCCGCACGAGGAGGCGGTGTACACCAACATCGCCTTCATGGAGTCGGTGCACGCGAAGTCCTACTCCCAGATCTTCTCGACGCTCGCGAACACCAAGCAGATCGACGAGGCCTTCCACTGGGGCGCGACCAACACGCAGCTCCAGAAGAAGGCTCAGATCATCATGAGCTACTACGAGGGCGATGACCCGGAGAAGCGCAAGGTCGCCTCGGTGCTGCTCGAGTCGTTCCTGTTCTACTCCGGCTTCTACCTGCCGATGCGCTACTCCAGCCACGGCGAGCTGACCAACACCGCCGACATCATCCGCCTGATCATCCGTGACGAGGCGGTCCACGGCTACTACATCGGCTACAAGTACCAGAAGGCCGTCGAGAAGCTCTCCGCCGAGCGCCAGGCGGAGCTGAAGGACTACACCTTCTCGCTGCTGCTGGAGCTGTACGAGAACGAAGAGGTCTACACCGAGGACATCTACGACCCGGTCGGCTGGACCGAGGACGTCAAGATCTTCCTGCGCTACAACGCCAACAAGGCGCTGATGAACCTCGGCTACGAGGGGCTGTTCCCGCAGGATCAGACCGAGGTGAACCCGGCGATCCTCGCCTCGCTCTCTCCGAACGCGGATGAGAACCACGACTTCTTCTCGGGCTCCGGCTCGAGCTACGTCATGGGCAAGGCCGTCGAGACCGAGGACGACGACTGGGACTTCTGAGCCCCTGAGCCTGGTCGAAGGCCCGGATCCGCGTCATCTCGCGGGTCCGGGCCTTTCTTGCGCGCGGCTCACTGCTCCTCGGTCTCCGGAATGAGCATGGTGGCGAAGCTGAACCGGTGCTGGTCCTCCCCGCGCGGGGTGAGGTAGGGCGTGAGCACCTCCATGAGGTCGGACTGCAGCTGTTCGAGCTCGCCGGTGTCGGCGTAGAGCGGAGCGCGCGCGAATCCGAGGAACTCCTGCAGGTGCGCGTTCTCCTCATCGAGGACCTGCTCGAAATCGTGCGAGAGCCCGCTGAGGAACATGGTGAAGGCTGAGCGGAGCTGCACCGCGTCCATCGCCTGGAGCTCCTCCTTCTGGACATGGGCCAGCCGATCGCCGAGCGCGAGCGTGCGCTCGACGGCTCCGCGGACCGGTCGCTCCTCGGTGACGGTCAGGATCTCCGCGTCGAGCAGGGCTGCGATGTGCCGGTAGAGCGTCGCCTGCTTGACGTCGGGGAGCGCTTCGCGCAGCTGCGTCGTGGTCATGCTGCGGCCGCCGAGCTGCTGGATGAGCCGCATCCGCACGGGGTGGAGCACGAGATCTGCGATGGAGGTCCTGGGGATGCGATCAGGGGTCATCATCTCAGGTCTTCTCAAGCTCGGCACCTTCACCCACCCCTCGGGCACCAGGCGACTGGTCTCGATGAGGCGGGGGATGCCCCTGCTGCGACTGCGCACCGATCGACGCACGACGGGGTACGACGAGGTGCTCCTCAGCACCGAGGACGCCGAGCCCATCGCCCGCACGATGCAGGGAAGCCTCGCCCGATGAGTCCCGCACCGATCGAGGGGCGGGACCCTCACCCCCGGGGTCGACGAGGGCGCACCGACCAGCCAGGGAGAACAATGCATGCAACAGGAACCTTCGCGGTGGAAGCGTTCGACCCCATCGCGCTGGACAGCGACGAATTCCCGCAGACGGCGACGCCGGTCGCCGTCGCCATCATGCACAAGCGGTTCTCGGGTGAGGTCTCGGGCATGGCGGCGACGCTCTTCACCTATGCCCTGGACTCGGAGGGCGAGAAGGGCGGCTACGTGGCGATGGAGGCGTTCCGGGGCTCGCTCCACGAGCGGAGCGGGGCCTTCAACTTCATGCATTCCGCGACGACGTCGGGCAGCGACAGGGCCGACGAGTCCCTCGTGATCGTCCCCTCGAGCGGCACCGGCGCACTCGCGGGGATCGTCGGCACAGGCGGGATCACGGTGGATGCGGACGGGACGCACCAGATCTGGTTCGAGTACGGGCTCCCGAGCTGATCTCACGCTTCCAGAGCGTGGGAGATCGACGCGAGCCGGCCTTCTGTGATCGGTTCACCGGCTGGGACAGACCATCCGGTCGCCCATGTGACCTGCAGGTTCATGATAAGCGACGGACTTGCGGGGCAAATGCGTCCATGATGAACATGCACGCCCCTTCCCCGTACTGAATAGGAGCTTCGACAATGGGCCTCATCGGACTCATCATTTCCTGGATCATCATCGGCGCCATCATCGGCCTCCTCGCCCGGGCGATCATGCCCGGCAAGCAGGCCATGGGCCTGGGCATGACCATCGTGCTCGGCGTCATCGGCGCGATCGTCGGTGGTTTCATCGGCGGCATCCTCGGCGGTGACGGCGTCAGCGGCATCATGAACAACCCGTGGAGCCTCTGGACCATCCTGCTGGCCGTCATCGGCGCTCTGATCGTCATGTTCGTCTACGGCCTGGCGACCAAGAACCGCGCCTGACCTCCCTCCGCGGCGGCCGCAGCGCCCCGCTCACGCAGACGGCGCCGCCCCGGACCACCGGGGCGGCGCCGATCGCGTCGCCGGACCCCCTGGCACTTTCCTGCGGTGTGGGCCAGGCTTGAGCCATGACCAGCACACCGCCCCCGATCACCGCCGATCTGGCCCGAGCCGCCCGGGCCCTCGCCCAGGTCTCCCGCAAAGTCCTGGCCGAGCACACCGGACTGGACGCGAAGCTCCTGCGCGATGTGGAGCGCGGGCGGCGCGCCGTCACCGCCCCGCAGAGCGAGCTGCTGCGCGAGGCTTTCGAGGAGCTCGGCGTCGAGTTCCTGCCGGTGGACGAGGAGGCGGGCGTCGGCCACGGCGTGCGCCAGAAGTTCAACCCCCGCACCGTGAAGCGGCTCGAGAACTGGGAGAACGAGGGCGGCCCCGCCGCGGAGGACGACATCTGAGCCCTGGACGCGCCGCAGCGAGCTGGTCAGAGCGGGACGTCGGCCATCCGCCGCCCCGCCTCCTCGACGCTCCGCCGCCCGGAGGACCAGCGCGCAGCATCGGCCGCCAGGTCCTCGAGATCCTCGGGGGCGACCAGCACCGTCAGCAGCGCGCTGCGCGAGGAGTACTGCGTGGGCTCGACCGCCGCACCGCGGGACGCCGCCCAGATCCGCACCGCGTTCTCCGCGATCCCCACCTCCGCCGGAGGCACCTCGATCTGCGCGACGACCAGCTCGGTGCGGCGCAGCAGCGTGGCCGCGGCAACGGCCTGCTCGACCCCCGCGGTGTAGGCGCGCACCAGGCCGCCGGCCCCCAGCTTCACCCCGCCGAAGTACCGGATCACGATCGCGAAGGTGTCCACCACCCGCGCGTGCAGCAGAGACTGCAGCATCGGCATCCCGGCCGTTCCGGCGGGTTCGCCGTCATCGTTCGAACGGTGCATCTCGGCCCGCTGCTCCGTCTCGCCCAGCACCAGGGCGGTGCAGTGATGGCGAGCATCGGGATGCTGCGCGCGAGCAGTGCGGAGCAGGGCATCGGCCTGCTCGACATCCGCTGCCCGATGCAGCCGGGTGAGGAACCGGGAGCGCTTCTCGACCAGCTCCGTCTCGACATCGGCGGCGAGCACGAAAGGATCGGTCATACCCGGAAGTCTAGGCGGATCAGCCGCTGGCAGGGCTCACGAGCCGCGCCCCGCGCAGGCGGGACGATAGCCTTGCCGCATCCCCCTGACGAGCCTCATCCAGGAGCTTCCCGTGACCCAGCCTCCCTCCTCGCATTCCACCGGCCCCCTCTCCCCGCAGCACGGCATCCCGGCACAGGGAGGCATGCCCTCCCCAGGGGCGCCCGCCCCTTACGGCGGCGCTCCTGCCCCGGCGAAGAAGCGCTCCAAAGCCCCGACGATCCTGATCGTCCTGGGCGCGGTGATCCTCGCGCTCAGCGTGATCGCGGGGATCGTGATCACGGCCCTCGGCATCGGCGGCATCGCCGGCGGATTGAGCGAGCTCGAGGAGTTCGACAGCGGCAGCGGCACCATCAGCGCCGAAGCCGGCGACAGCTATCAGATCTTCGTCGAAGAGGGCGCAGCCAGCCCGACCTGCACCGTGGACGGGCCTGCGGTCGGGAAGGGCACCTCGCAGAGCAGCACCATCAGCGACGGTGAGACCAGCTGGGTCTCGGTGGATTCCTTCACCACGGAGGAGGCCGGCGAGTACACCGTGAACTGCAGCGACGGCCCGATCGCCGTGGGCCCGCCCGTCCCCGTCGGCGGCATCTTCGCCAGCATCGGCGGCATCCTGCTCGCCATCGGCGGCGGGACTCTCGGCTTTCTGCTGCTGCTGATCGGCGTGATCCTGGTGATCGTGCGCAAGCGCAAGGCCTGAGCGGGGGAGCGAGCGGCAGGCATCGCCCTGCCGGAGACGTTCCGCGCACGACGAGAGCGGGGGCATCCACCGGTCGGTGGATGCCCCCGCTTCATGCTGGGGGCAGGGCGTCGAGCCCTGAGCCTCAGGCGTCCTCGGTGATCAGCGGGTACACGCCGTTCTCGTCGTG
Source organism: Actinomycetales bacterium (assembly GCA_012799425.1). GTDB lineage: Bacteria > Actinomycetota > Actinomycetes > Actinomycetales > Dermabacteraceae > Brachybacterium. Next base: position 4,514 of record JAAZLF010000383.1, read on the forward strand.
GACCTCGCGGCCGGTGACCGGCGGGTTGAACACGCACACGCAGCGGATCTCCTTGCGGACCCGGACCTTGTGCTTGTCGTGATCGTTCAGCAGGTACAGCGTGCCCGGGGCGAGCTGGTGGACCTCGCCCGTGGCCAGATCCTCGATCTCGCCCTCACCATGGGTGATGAACACTGCCTCGATGTGGTTGGCGTACCAGAAGAAGCTCTCCGTGCCCTCGTACAGGGTGGTCTCGTGGACCGAGAAGCCCACACCCTCCTTGGCCAGGATGATGCGCTTGGAGCGCCAGTTGTCCGACTTGATGTCGGCGTCGGTGTCCTCGATCTCGGCGAGCGAGCGAACGAGCATGAGATGTCCTTCCGTGGAGGTTCCAGGTTCAGAGCTCTGCGCATTCGCGCAGGGCGT
>JAAZLF010000384.1 GCA_012799425.1 Actinomycetales bacterium
AAGGCCCCGGCCGCGAAGGAGCCCGAGGCGAAGGAGAAGCCCTCCGAGGCGCCCAAGGCCGAGGAGAAGCCGGCCGAGGCTCCGAAGGCCGAGGCTGCTGCGGCTCCCGCGCCGAAGGCCGCGGACTCCGTCACCGGCGCCGAGTCCTCCGGGTACGTCACCCCGCTGGTGCGCAAGATGGCGGCCGAGGCCGGCGTCGATCTCTCGAACGTCAAGGGCTCCGGCCTGGGCGGCCGCATCCGCAAGCAGGACGTCCAGCAGGCGATCGATGCCCAGAAGTCCGCGTCGGCCGCCCCTGCGGCCGCTGCAGCACCGGCTGCGGCACCGTCGGCCCCCAAGGTCGAGGTCTCCTCGCTGCGCGGCACCGAGGAGAAGATGCCGCGCATCCGCAAGGTCATCGGTCAGCGCATGATGGAGTCCCTGCACGGGATGGCGCAGCTGACCACTGCGGTCGAGGTGGACCTGACACGGATCGCCAAGCTGCGTGCCCGCGCGAAGGACGACTTCGCCGCTCGCGAGGGCGCGAAGCTCACCTACCTGCCGTTCCTGATGATGGCGGCGATCGAGGGTCTGAAGACCTATCCGCAGCTGAACTCGACCATCGATGGCGACAAGATCGTCTACCACGGCTCCGAGAACATCGGCATGGCCGCGGATACCGAGCGTGGTCTCGTGGTCCCGGTCATCAGGAACGCCGGTGACCTGAACCTGGCGGGCCTGGCCCGTCAGATCGGTGACCTCGGCGGCCGGGCCAAGGGCAACAAGCTCACCCCGGACGATCTGGCAGGCGCCACCTTCACGATCACCAACACCGGTTCGGGCGGCGCCCTGTGGGACACCCCGATCGTCCCGGCTCCGCAGGTGGGCATCCTGGGCACGGGCACGATCACCAAGCGTCCCGTGGTCATCCAGAACGCGGAAGGCGACGACACCATCGCGATCCGCTCGATGATGTACCTGTTCCTCTCCTACGACCACCGCATGGTCGACGGCGGCGACGCCGCCCGCTTCCTCACCTTCATGAAGAAGCGACTGGAGGAGGGCGCGTTCGAGGCCGAGCTGGGTCTGTGATCCGCTGACCTGCTGAACGAGGCCGAGGGGCCCCGGCACCGTGATGGTGCCGGGGCCCCTCGCCGTCGGTGCCGGGCCGGATGCCCGCCACGGCGTGCTCACATCGGCTCAGGCGTGCTCACATCGGCTCAGTCACCGGATGCCTGCGGTTCGCTCCCCTCCTGAGCCGCGGTCTCGATCAGCCAGCGGGTGCCGTCCCAGCGCAGCGCGAGCCGTACCTTGATCGGCTCGCTGGCGGCGACGTCCGTGATCCTGCCGTGCGGGTCCTCGAGCTGATGCTCGGCCGTCGAGGTGACGGCTCGCAGGGCAGCTGTCCCCGCACCATCCGGGGGCTCGAGCAGCTCGGCGTCATGCACCACCGGTCCACCACCGCGCACCTGGTAGCCCCGGTACGCCTGGCGAGTCTGCCGGTCCTCGGCGAGGGCTGCGCTGCCGGGCATCGCCACCGGGGTCTCGGACACTCCGGTGACGTAGGCGTGCCGTGCTCCGGCGAGCTCCGCCGCCAGCTCCCAGGGATCCTCGATCACCGGCGCAGCGGCGCTTTGCTCCGGCTCCGCCGCCGGGGGCGTCGAGCCCTGCGCGGGGCTGACCTCGGCGTCGCGGACGAGCCACCAGGCCCCGGCGGCCGTACCACCTCCGAGCACGAGGACCGCCACGGCGCTCATCGCGGCGATCCGCCGCAGCCGCGCATGGGCGAGCACCTCCTCGACCGGGGCTCGGAGTCCTCGCAGGGCCGAGCGCGCGGCGCCGGATGGCGGTGCGGTCCTGCGCGGCTTCGCGGAACCTCGTGGGGCGGGCAGCGGAGTCTCCGGGCTGGGGCTGTTCGGGATGCGCTCCGTGGTCGGGGCGTCGTCACAGGGAGGCTCGTCGGCCGCCGGCGGCGCGCTGAACGCGAGTTCTGCTCTCCCCCAGGCGTTCCCGCTCCCAGTGCGATGCATCCTCCGCCTCAGAGTGCGCTCCTGATCCTGCAGCACGGAATCGATCCAGAGACGGTCCTGCTGGCGGACCAGCAGCCCTTCCTCGCGACGGAGTCCCTCCAGGTCCCGCACGACGACGCTGCCGTCCGCGCGCACCCCGAGCCCTGCTCCGGGACGGGCGCCGAGGACCCAGCCGCGCTCGTGGAGCGCATCGATCAAGGCGTCGAGATCCTCCCGGGCACGCTGGAGGGCGAGCCGCTCGGCCGTCGGCGCCGCGCCGTCGTCGGCCGCGTGCCGGCCGGTGCGCCGCTGCAGCGCCGGGGCCGACTCGCGCGTGTACCCGTCATCCTCGATCTCCAGCACCGCCGGCACCGCCGAGAGCCCGGACACCTCGAGCACCGCCAGCAGCCGCAGCTCCTCCTGGACCGCGCGCTGACCGCACTCGCCGGTGGCCCTCACCCTCACCCGCGGCGCTCCTCCCGCGGAACCCAGCAGAACCTCCTCGCGCTCTTCCTCGATCTCCTCCATGGCTGCAGTCAATCCCACCCGCGGAGCCCACCCCTCGAGTCATCCACAACGCACAGGTGAGGCGCGGAGTAGTCTGGACCGATGCTCGACGTGATACGGCTCGGCTTCAGCGAGGCCCTCCCCGGCGGAGATCGGCATGAGGAGTTCGGCCTGCCCCCTGGCCCCGTCGAGTACCGCGCCGCATGGACGCTGCAGCGACGACTGCATGCCGAGGTCGTCGCCGGGGACCGGCAGGACACGCTGCTGCTGCTCGAGCACCAGCCG
>JAAZLF010000385.1 GCA_012799425.1 Actinomycetales bacterium
GTCCCGCTGGACCTCGCCCTGCACGGTGACGTGGGGCTCACCCTGCAGGCGGTGCTGCCGCTGCTGACCTCCCGCAAGAGCCACCGCTTCCTGCACAAGCAGCTCAAGGCCCACCACAAGGCGCTGAGCGGCGTGGTCGCGGCGTACACCAAGAACGTCGAGAAGATGACGCCCATCCATCCGGAGTTCGTCGCCGCCACCCTCGATGACCTCGCCGATGACGACGCCGTGTTCACCGTGGACACGGGCATGTGCAACGTGTGGGGCGCCCGCTATCTCACCCCCAACGGGAAGCGCCGCGTGTTCGGCTCCTGGCACCACGGCTCGATGGCCAACGCCCTGCCGCAGGCGATCGGTGCCTCCCTCGCCTTCCCGGACCGGCAGGTGATCTCCCTCAGCGGAGATGGCGGCCTCGCCATGCTGATGGGCGAGCTGCTCACCGTGAAGCTCCATCAGCTGAACACGAAGATCCTGGTGTTCAACAACTCCAGCCTCGGCATGGTCAAGCTCGAGATGCTCGTGGAGGGTCTGCCGGACCACGGCACCGACCACGAGGACGTCGACTACGCCGCGATCGCGAAGGGCGTGGGCCTGCCCTCGGTGCGGATCACCGACCCGAAGAAGCTCAAGAAGCAGCTCGCCGCCGCGCTCGCCACCCCGGGCCCGATGCTGATCGACGTGGTCACCGATCCGGACGCGCTGTCCATGCCGCCGAAGATCACCGCCCAGCAGATCCGCGGCTTCGCCCAGGCATCCACGAAGATCGTCCTCGGCGGCGGCGTGGGCCGGATGATCGATATGGCGACCTCGAACATCCGCAACATGCCGCGGTGAGGTCACCGATCCTGCTGTGACCGGGCGTTCCTGTGGAATGCTGGCCCGGGAGCGAAAGCATGTCGACACGAGGAGGCCGCCCATGGCGCTGATCCATCCCCGCAGCCTCGAGCGCTGGAAGGAATGGAGGGGCTCTCGTCGGCGGCTCCCTGGCATCCACCGCGCTGCACGGGACCGAGGTGAGCCTTCGGGGTTCGTGCTGCACGTCCGCCGCGGCGAGGGACCCGCGCGGATCCTCTTCGGCATCGACAGCGCTGCCGACGCGTCCCGCAGCGGTCTGGCCGATGTGCTGCCCTATCTGCAGGGCAGCGTCTGCGCGGTCACACCGGCCGGGGTCGAGCTCGATCTCCTCGCCGGGCCGGGATGGACCCATCAGCGCATCGCCGATCCGGTCGCGGGACTGGGCGAGCTGGGCGTCACCGCTCTGCTCAGCCAGGGTGGTCATCGCGCGGTGGGAGAAGCCCTGCACGACTGGGCGCGGGAAGCAGGAGTCCCGGCAGCGGTGCTCCAGCATGATCTGCTCACCCCGTTCGCCGCGCCCCTGCCGTCTCGGTCCACGCTGTTGGCCTGGAGCGCGGAGGACGCAGCGATGCATCGCGCTGAGCGTGACGACGTCGATGTGCGGATCGTCGGCTCGCAACGCCTCTGGCAGGCCACGCGTGAGGGGCGCGACGGCGCCGTCGAGCTCGAGGATCGTCCAGTCTTCCGGGGGCAGCTCGCCTCGTTCGA
>JAAZLF010000386.1 GCA_012799425.1 Actinomycetales bacterium
AGCCGCCGGAGGTGTCCTCCTCGGCGCCGCCGGGCGCCTGCATCACGCCGTCGAGGGTGAGGAAGGTGTTCACGGTCAGTCTCATGGTCGCTCCTGCTCGGGGGTCGGGTCTCGAGTGTGGGCCGACGCCCGCGCGCCGGTCTTGTATGGGAACGACATGTGCGCGGGGATTCCACTGGCCGACGGAGCCTCTCACGCGCATGATGGCTGCATGCCCCCTGCCGCCCTCACGCCGTCGTGATCGACATCGAGCACCGCTCCTCGCCCTCGCCGCACATCGCGCGGGTGTGGCGAGCGCATGCGCGGGACGTCACGACGATGACGTCGGTCGCGAACTCGACGTGGGAGCTGGTGGTGTGGAACGAGGGCGAGCAGCTGCTGAGCGCGGTGCGCGGACCTGAGACCCGGGCCAGCACCGCGCCGGTGCCCCAGGACTCCCGCTCGGCCGGGATCCTCTTCGCCCACGGCGTGCACATGCCGCACCTGCCGGTGGCCGCGCTGGTCGATGGACAGACCCCTCCGCGACCGGTCACCGCAGGGATGCTCGACCTGGCCGGGGCCGCGTGGCCGGCCCCCGCATACGGGACCGCCGAAGACTTCGTGCAGCACCTGGTGGACGCCGGGGCCCTGGTGCGCGATCCGGTCGTGGCCGAGGTGCTCGAGGGCGGGAGCCCGAAGGTCTCGGCGCGCACGGTCCAGCGCCGCGTCGCGGCCACGACGGGCCTGAGCCTGGGCCTGATCCGGCAGATCGCCCGGGCGCGGGAGGCGGCGCTGCGGCTCGGCGGGGGCGTCCCGATCCCGGAGGTGGTGCACGGGCTCGGCTTCTACGACCAGCCCCATCTGTCCCGTTCGCTGATGCGGTTCATCGGCCGCACCGCCACGCAGCTCGCACAGGGCCGGCAGGCGCAGCCGCTGTCGATGCTCTACAGCCCGCCGGAGCTCGCGGAACGGGGGTGAGAAGGCGGAGGGACTCTCGGAGAATTCCCGGCCCTCTTGCAGAACCGAGAGCCCGAGCTGGGAGGCGCCCGGGAAATGCCCGAGAGAACGCGCCTCGACCTGTGGTGTCCACCTCGCACAGCTGTCACTGCCCACTACTCGCTGGTAGACCAAGGGTATGTCTGCTGCGCACCGCCTCCGTCCCGTCCTCGCCCTGCCCCTTCTCGCCCTCGCCCTCGCCGCCTGCACCGGCGCCTCCGACGACGCGCCCTCCTCCCCCGCAGCGAAGCCTGCACCGGGCACGCTCGAGATCGCCGTCGACGGCGAGACCACCGAGTTCACTCCCGCCCTCGTGCGCTGCGACGGCGAGCCGGGCACCATCCGCCACCTCGAGCTGCGTGAATCCGAGGGCGAGTTCCCGCTCGTCGAGGTGGTCCCGGGCGAGTTCGCGATGGTGAAGCTGGTGCCGCGCGGCGAGCCGGAGAAGAACGAGAGCTCCACCGACGGCATCGCCGCGGAAGACGGCACGGTGATGTTCACCGATGCGCAGATCGGCGATGCGATGGTCAACGGCACGATCGAGTGCCCGAGCGGCGCCGAGGGCTGAGCGGCCCGGCGGTCAGCGTCCGTCAGGCCCCTCGCCCAGGTCCTGGCCGTGCGGCAGGTCGCGGATCCGCGCGAGCGGCTGCTGGTCCATCTCGGACGTCAGTGACACGGTGACCGCGGCGCTGTGAGGCCTGCCGTGCACCGTCGCTCGGGCGACCGGCACCAGGCCGCGCGAGGTCACCAGCTCGAGCAGGGGACGCATCGCCTCCGCTTCCGCGGTGGGCAGCGCTCCCACCATGCGGCCGTCGATCCGCACCTCGATCGCGCCCTCGCTCTCGTGGAGCGTCGCCGCATAGGGCACCCGATCGTTGCCCGTCAGCGATGCGAGCGAGTCCTGGAGCGCTGCCTGCCCGGCGAGCTGAACGGCGGGACCGGCAGGCAGGAGCTCATGCGGCTGCTCAGGCAGGGCGTTGCGGGGCAGGATCAGCTCGGGCCCGGGCAGATCGAGGCTGACATCGGCGGTCCAGCGGCCCCGGCGCCGGTCGTAGCGGCCGGCGATCGTGGCGCGGAGAGTGAGGTGCTGGCCGCGCTCGGCCATGCCGGCCAGCAGCGGTGCGTAGCGGCTCGCGTTCTGGCGGGCGAGGTGGCCCACGTGCCGCCCGTCGATCCACACCGGGACGGCCTCGCCCTCGCCGGAGGCGCCGGGGTCGATGCTGAGCGCTGCAACGGCATCGATCGTGGTGTGGGAGCCGTTGCGCGGCTGGTCCCGCAGCAGGTGCGCGAACGCCTCGGGATGGTGCTGTTCGCCGATCACCTCGGTCATCGTCGAGGCGCGGGCCCACGGCGCGGTGCCGGTGCCGGCGGGGGCGGGCGGCGTCCGCTGCGCCTCCCGCTCATCGGCTCCCGGTCCGGCAGATCCGCGCCCGGCACGCAGCGAGGCTCGCACCTCGCCGATGAACAGCACGATGTCGATCAGCCACCAGATCCCCAGGCCGCCGAACGTGAAGAGCTTCCCCAGGCCGCGGCCGGTGTGACCGGTGTAGAACCGGTCGATGCCGAGCACGCCCAGCAGCACGGAGAGCACCAGCGCGGAATTCGGATCGTACGGCTCCGTGCGGGGCATCGGGTCTCCTGGAGGTGGGGCTCGGCGGCCGACGGGAACACCGCTGCGCGGACGCGGCGGGAGGGAGATCGGGCTGCACCGAGCCTCCCACAGCCGTGCAAACCGAGGGCTGGTGTGATGTGGTGGCTCCATGACCACTGCACTCACCGCATCGGACCGTGCCCACCTCTCCCGCTGCGTGGACCTCGCCCGCGAGGGCCTCGAGGCCGGGGACGAGCCCTTCGGCTCGCTCCTCGTCGGCGCCGACGGGAGGGAGCTGTTCGCCGACCGCAACCGGGTCTCCGGCGGAGACGCCACCCAGCATCCCGAGTTCGCGATCGCCCGCTGGGCGGCGACGCACCTGACTCCCGAGCAGCGTGCCCGGGCGACGGTCTACACCTCCGGGGAGCACTGCCCGATGTGCGCCGCCGCGCACGCCTGGGTGGGGCTGGGCCGGATCGTGTACGCCAGCAGCAGCGCGCAGCTGACCAAGTGGTGCGAGCAGTGGGGCCTCGCCCCGGGACCG
>JAAZLF010000004.1 GCA_012799425.1 Actinomycetales bacterium
AGGGGATCGCGTAGATCGCGTCACCGTCCGAGCGCGCCTCGAGGTTTCCGGAGGCGAAGTCTTCCCGAAGCTCCTGCGGCACGTGGGAGGAGAGATCCATCAGCGCACCGCCGTTGCCGAAGCGGAGGAAGTCGCCGGGGGAGATGACGAACAGGTCGGGCCCTTCTCCGGAGGTGAAGGCCGTCTGCAGGGTCGTGCCGTCCATGTAGGTCTGGTTGGGGATGTAACGGAGGTCGAGCTGCACGTCGTGGGTCTCGTTCCAATCGGCCGCGAGGGTCTCGAACCATGCCGACACCTCGGTGCCCTCGGGGTCGGGGCCGAAGAAGTTCCACAGCGAGATGGCGTCGCCGTTCCCGCCGGAGGAACCGGAGCCGCAGGAGGACAGGGCTGCGGCCCCGGTCAGGGCGCCGAGGGCTCCAGCTCCGAGGGTGAATGACTGTCGGCGAGAGATGCGGGGGTACATGAACTGCTCCTTCGTCGTTGAAGTGAGTCGTGCGAAAGCCGGAAGTATCTCTGCGGCCGCCTCCTCGTGAGGAAACGATTACTCACACCCTAGGTTCGCTCTCTAGGACTGTCAACCACTGGTCGCAGGCGAAAAATCTGAGCAGCTTGCTCGAAAGATGGTTGACGATCCAGGGGTCGCACCCTACGCTCGGCGTAATCGTTTCCCGACTGTTGCTCGGGACCGAGGCAGTTGTGTTCGATCCGCTCGGCGTCCATCTCACAAGGAAGTGTGGTCTCGTCTTGATTCCCTCCAGTTCCGCCTCGCTCGCCCGCCTCCGCTCCGTGCAGACCCGTTCCATCAGCCCCGAGAACTTCGACGGCTCCGTCGGGGGTGGGGGCCGCGCCACCGAGGGCACCGGTGCAGAGCCCGCCCGTGATCTCGGCCAGGGCTGGAAGGTCTCGCCCAGCGTCGATGTGAAGGCCGGGGAGACCTTCACTCTCGCGGACATCGATTCCGCCGGCGTGATCACCCATATCTGGATCACCACCCACACCGACCACTGGCGCCAGCTGGTGCTGCGCGCCTACTGGGACGGCGCCGAGGAGCCCGCTGTGGAGGTGCCCTACGGTGACTTCTTCGCGAGCGGCTGGGGGAAGTTCGCCCAGGTCGACTCGCAGATGATCGCCTCGAACCCGCACGGCGGCTTCAACTCCTACTGGCCGATGCCGTTCCGCGAGGGCGCGGTGCTCACCCTCGAGAACACCTCCGACCAGGACGCGCGCGTCTACTACCAGGTGACCTACGAGCTCGGCGGCGACCACAGCCAGGACGCCTACTTCCACGCACAGTGGCGTCGCTCGAACCCGCTGGACGAAGCGACTCCGCACGTGCTGCTCGAGGGCGTGGAGGGGCAGGGCCAGTACGTCGGCACCTACATCGCCTGGGGCGTGAACTCCAACGGCTGGTGGGGCGAGGGCGAGATCAAGTTCTACCTGGACGATGACCGCGAGTCCCCCACCATCGCGGGCACCGGCACCGAGGACTATTTCGGCGGGGCCTGGAACTTCGACGTTCCGGGGGAGGGCTACACCGCCTTCTCCACGCCGTACCTCGGGATGCCGCAGGTGATCCGGCCCGACGGGCTGTACGTCTCCCAGCAGCGCTTCGGTATGTACCGCTGGCACGTTACCGACCCGATCCACTTCACCACGGGGCTGCCCCGCGTCGACATCCAGGCGCTGGGTTGGAAGAGCGCCTGGCGGTACCTGCCGCTGCGCGACGACATCGCCTCGACCGCGATCTTCTACCTCGACCGTCCCGTCACGGCACGCCCGAAGCCCCCGTGCTTCGACTCGATGGAGATCCACCTGGGCGCCGGGGCAGGACCGCACAGCCCCGCCGGCCCCGCACGCCACTGATCCACGAAGGGAACACCCATGACCGCCACATACCAGCTGCCCGAAGCGCGCGAGGAGCTCGCCGCACCGGAGAAGACCGTCTACCTCATCCCCAGCGGTGACCTGCGCGAGAGTGCGAACGTGCCCGCCTGGCCGTACCAGCAGGAGCTCGAGCGGATCGTCGATGACGCCGTCGGCGCGACCGGCTGGAGCGTGCAGCGCGCCTTCGAGGAGGATCCCGAGTTCGGTCACGGCTTCATCCGCTCCCAGCGGATGGGCATCGAGATGTTCAAGCAGATCCCGCCCGAGGCGCCGCTGATCGTCGCCACCGCGAACTGGCAGTACAGCCACCACGTGCTCGCCGGGCTGCGCACCCACCGCGGACCGGTCCTCACGATCGCGAACTTCGCCCCCGAGTGGCCGGGCCTGGTGGGCCTGCTGAACCTCAACGGCGGACTGACGAAGATGAACCGTGAGTACTCCTCGCTGTGGACCGTCGACGGGACCGACTCCTGGTTCCGTGACGGCATCGCCGCCTGGATCGAGTCCGGCCGCATCGAGCACGACGCGAGCCACGTGCGCCCGCTGCCCGCCCTGCCCAGCACTGCCGAGGTCGAGCTGGGGCGCGCCCTCGCCGACCAGCTGAGGGAGGACAAGGCCATCATCGGCATCTTCGATGAGGGCTGCATGGGCATGTACAACGCGATCATCGACGACGAGATGCTCAACCCGCTGGGCATCTACAAGGAACGGCTGAGCCAGTCCGCGCTGTGGGCCGAGATGCAGACCGTCTCCGACCAGGAGGCCGACGCGATCGGTGCCTGGCTGCGGGAGGCGGGGATGACCTTCCGCCTGGGCACCGACGAGGCGACCGAGCTCACCGAGACCCAGCTGCGCTGGCAGTACAAGATGTACATCGCGGCGCTGCGGATCAGCGACGACTTCGGCCTGGACGCCGTGGGCATCCAGTACCAGCAGGGGATGAAGGACGTCGCCCCCGCGTCCGACCTCGTCGAGGGCCTGCTCAACAACGTTCAGCGGCCCCCGGTCACCAGCCGCGACGGCTCCCGCGTGCTGTGGGAGGGGCAGGCGCTGCCGAACTTCAACGAGGTCGACGAGGGCGTCGCGGTCGACGCCCTGGTCACGAATCGGATTTGGAACGCGATGGGCATGGATCCGGCCACCACGCTGCACGATGTGCGCTGGGGCGAGGAGTACGACGGGCAGTACGTGTGGGTCTACGAGATCTCCGGCTCGGTCCCGCCGAGCCATTTCCCGAACGGCTATGCCGACGCTGAGGGCTGGCGGCAGGGCCCGGAGTTCTTCCCGGCCGGCGGTTCCACCATCAACGGCGTCTCCAAGCCGGGCGAGATCGTCTGGTCCCGCGTGTACGTGCAGGACGATGCGCTGCACGTGGACATCGGCCGCGGCAGCGTCGTCGAGCTGCCCGAGGAGGAGACCCGTCGGCGCAAGGAGGCCACCAACCCCGAGTGGCCGATCGCGCACGTGGTGCTGCACGGCGTGAGCCGTGACCAGTTCATGGGCAGGCACAAGGCCAACCATGCCCAGCTCGTCTACGCTGACGACTCCGACGCCGCCGACCGTGCGCTGACCGCCAAGGCCGCGCTGTTCCACCGTCTCGGGGTGAGCGTCCACCTCTGCGGCGATGCGGTGATCGTCGGATCCTGACCGGAACGAGGAGCAGCCCATGGTGTCACCACGACCCACGATCATGGATGTCGCGCGCACCGCGGGCGTCTCCTCGGCGACCGTCTCCCGCGTCATCAACGGTGCGACCACCGTCGACAAGGAGCTGTCCAAGCGGGTGCAGGCGGCGGTCCGGGCCACGGGCTACGTGCCCAACGCCCTGGGCCGCTCCCTGCGCCGCGGCGGGACCTCCCAGATCGCGGTGGTCGCGCCCGATGCGGAGAACCCCTACTTCACCCAGATCATCGGTGAGGTCGAGCGGATCGCGCGCGGCCAGAACCATTCGGTGACCGTCGCCCACACCGAGGACGACCTGGGCGTCGAGCAGGAGTGCTTCGCGCAGCTGGTCGCCCGCCGCGTCTCGGGCGTGCTGCTGGTGCCGGTGGACAGCATGCGCACCGATCTGGGCCCGCTGTCCGATGCCGGCATCCCGGTGGTGCTGGTGGATCGCGGTCTGGACGGCGCGCACACCGACGTGGTCGCCACCGACAACCTCGACGCGGGCCGTCAGGCGGCACGCCATCTGCACGAGCGGGGATTCCGTGCGCCCGCGGTGATCGCCGGCCCGCAGACCCTGCGCACCACCGAGGATCGCGCCACCGGTTTCCTGGCCGCCTGGCGGGAGCTCGGCGTCGAGCTCGGGGCCGAGGCTCTCCAGCGCGGCGATCTGCACATCGAGTCGGGTCGCGCGCTGATGGAGCAGCTGCTCGCCGCGGGAGAGGCCGACTGCGTCTACGTGACCAACAACCGCATGTCCGCCGGGGCGTTCGAGGCGACCCGCGGGATCGAGGGGGCGCCCGCGCTGCTCGCCACCGATGACGACCTGTGGACGCGCCTGGTCACCCCGTCGGTCTCCGTGGTGCACCAGGACGTGCGCGCCACCAGCCGGGCCGCGGCCCGCATGCTCACCCAGCGGATGGCCAACCCCGACGAGGAACCCTCGACCACGCTGCTGCGCTCGCGGATCATCGAACGAGATTCGACACAACCGAAGGGCTGACTCCCGTCCCGTTCAGGCA
>JAAZLF010000035.1 GCA_012799425.1 Actinomycetales bacterium
TCCGGCGGCCGCCAGGAGCAGCGCCGCGAGCATCACCAGCGGCCGCAGCCTCTGCAGGACGGACATACGCATCGTTGTCACCGCGCTTTCCACGGGGCGTCATGACGCCGGGGTCTCTCGTGCCTGCTCACTGTATGGAGTCGGGCCCGTCGAGGTCCGTCCGATCGGTCGAGCACCCTGACCTGCAGGGGCCGTCGGTGCCTGTTGACGCAGGCGCAGAGCGGACGTGGGATGAGGTGGTGGTGCATGCCACACATCCGCGAAGGAAGGAACGATCATGATGAACGTGACCGAGGGCGGAGAAGTCACCGGGACCAAGGACAAGAACTACGACCTGATCTGGTTCGCCGAGCAGTGCCTGTCCAACGCGCTGCGGCTGGAGACCTATCGCGCCGACGCCGAGAGGTCCGGTGATCAGGAGCTCGTGGAGCTGTTCGGCAAGGCCCAGCACGAGAGCGCAAAAGGTGCCGAGCTGGCCAAGAGCCTGCTGGCGCGCCGGCTGAACGAGAGCTGAGTCGGTCATGGCTGTCTGCGACACCTGCGGCAACGACTACGACAAGGCGTTCACCCTCACCCAGGGCGAGCGCCGGGGCGTGTTCGACAGCTTCGAATGCGCCGTCCAGGCGATGGCTCCGCAATGCACCCATTGCGGGTGCCGGATCCTCGGCCACGGCGTCGAGACCGGCACGCAGATCTTCTGCTGCGCGCACTGCGCCCGTCGGGCGGGAGCGGACGGGGTCGCCGACCGCTCCTGAACCGCGCGGCCGGGCAGAGGTTCCCGGCGAGCACCCCCGATGCCCTGCGCGGGGTCCCGAGGTGTGATCGGATGAGGGCAGGACTGTGCGGCCACGCCCGCACCCACCGCTCGCCACTCTCAGGAGGGACGCGCCATGCTCGACGACATCGAGACTGACCATCACCGGCATCTGAGCACGATGCAGAGGCTGATCCTGGAGAGCGAGGACATCGCCTCCTTCCTGCAGAGCTTCACCGAGCTGCTGGCTGAACGGCTCACCGGGCCCGGCGGGCACCGGTGGTGCGCGATCACTCTGCTGCGCGACCGCAAGGCCGCCACGGCCCTCTCCTCCGACCCCCGGGCCCGGGAGCTCGACGAGCTGCAGAACACCTTCACGGACGGGCCGTGCATGACCGCGATCCGCGAGGACACGGTGATCCGGGCCGGGGACCTGAGCACCGACGACCGCTGGCCGCGCTACCAGCAGGCGGCTGTGGCCCAAGGGGTGCGCTCCGTGCTCGGGCTTCCCTTCGACCTGGACGACGACGCGCAGGCCGGCGTGAACATCTACTCCGAGGTCCCCCACGATTTCACTCCCGAGATGATCGAGTCGATCCAGCTGGAGACGAAGCTCGCCGCAGATGCGCTGCGCCTGGCGGTGCGGCTCGCCTCCCAGCGTGAATCGGAGAACGATCTGCGGGCGGCGATGGAGTCCCGCACAGTGATCGACCTCGCGGTAGGGGTGATCATGGGCCAGAACCGATGCAGCCAGGACGAGGCCGTCGGCATCCTCAAGACCGCCTCCAACCACCGGAACGTCAAGCTGCGGGAGCTCGCGGCGGAGCTCGTGGCGTCCGTGAGCGAGACGCCCCCGCGCACCGCGTTCGATACCTGATTGTGCCCCGGGCGCCGCCCGGATACTCTTCGACCGAGGTCTAGCAGCAGGCCTCCTCGTTCTGCTGCATGAAATGGCCTCACCCATGCCTCACACCCTCTCGGTGACCGTCCATGTCGACCTCGACCTGCAGGAGGTCCAGCTCGCGGTCGCCGGATGCCTCACGGCCGAGACGCACCTGTCCCTGCTGCCGATCGTGCGCCAGGCGCGCGGCCTGGAGCCCGCCCCGCGGATCACCCTCGACCTGACCGGGGCGGAGCACATCGACCTGGACGGTCTGGTGCCGCTGCGTCATGCGCTCGAGCGCGATGCCGCCGCCGGCACCGAGCCGCTCGGCTACCGTCTGCCCGATCCGTTGCCGGTGTGCCGTCGCACCATCGCCGCGCCGCGTGCTGCAGGCACCGCCGATGAGCTGTTCCTCGACGGTGCGGGACGTGAGACCCCGCTCGCCCTCCTGCGCAGCCCCGGGGCGGCGTCCCGCACGCCTGCGGCCCCGGCCCCGACGGCCGAGGCCTCCGAGCGCACCTCCCGCCCCCGTACCCGGAGGGAGGAGATCCTCGCCGGCGCCGCCGAGATGTTCGCCGAGCACGGGTACCACGGAGCGAGCCTGCGCGACATCAGCCGCCACATCGGGATCTCCCATCCCGGGCTGATGCACCACTTCTCCTCGAAGGACATCCTGCTCGACAGCGTGATCGACCTGCTCGAGACCCACGCTCAGCGCATCCTCGACCAGGTCGAGACGATGCACACCGATCCCGCGGCGATGCTGCAGGCTCTGTCGGTGCACTGGGATCCGGCCGCGCTGCCCACTCAGCTGCTGGCCACCCTCGGTGCGGAATCCGTCAGCGGCGACCATCCCGGACGCTTCCGCATGGCACGCCTGCGCCGCGTCCACGAGCATGTGTTCGAGCAGTGCTTCACCGATTTCGCGCAGCGCATGCTGCTGCGGCCGGGGCTGGACCCCGCCTTCGCGAGCAGGGCGATCCTCGGTCTGGTGCTGAACCTCGCCGTGCGCGAGCGGACCGTGCGCACCATGCAGAGCGGGGCCCACGACGATGCCCCGGTCGAGGAGCTCGCGCGACTGGCACGATCCTTCGTGCAGATGGAGGACTCGCACTGAGCCGATGATCTCGCGGTGCGATCGGCGACCGGGGGACCCCCAGCCCCGGTGGCTAGAGTGCCTCTCATCCGTCCCCGCGTGGAAAGATCCAGATGCCTGCTTCGAGCCTCCTGTCCGCCACCTCCCTGCACGCCGGCTATCCCGGCGAGGAGGTGCTGCGAGGGATCGATCTCACCCTCGGTGCCGGGGAGCCGCCGCTGGGGCTGCTCGGCCCCTCGGGAGCCGGCAAGACGACCCTGCTGGCCACGCTGAGCGGGGAGCATCGCCCGAGCTCGGGGCAGGTCACCTGGAACGGGCGCAGCGTCTCGAAGCTTCGCGGCCGGGACCGCAAGACGTTCCGGGCCGCGGTGCGCTTCGTCTCCCAGTACGCGCTGACCATCTCCGATCCGCGCGAGACCGTCCGCTCCCGGCTCGAGATCGCGGCGAAGGAGGCACGCAAGGGTGGACGCACGCACTCCGTCTCCCCCGCCGAGATGCTCGAATCCGTGGGCCTGGGCGAGCACTTCCTGCCGCGCACCATGCGCACGCTCTCCGGTGGGGAGACCCAGCGGGTGGCGCTCGCGACCGCGCTCGCGACCCGACCGGAGGTCCTCGTGCTCGATGAGCCGCTGACGGCGGTGGATCCCAGCACACGCGGCGAGATCGCCCGGGGGCTCGCGGCGACCATCGAACGGCTGGGCATCGGTGCGCTGATCGCCTCCCACGACGTGGAGCTGCTCCAGCGGCTGTGCCCGCAGATCGTGTTCCTCGGAGAGGGGCGCCTGCTGGCCCGCGGCACGCTGCCCGAGGTGCTGGCCCGCACCGAGCACGAGCCGATCAGAGAGCTCGCCGAGGCGAATCCCCTCGCCGTGCAGCGCTTCCGCTGACGGGCGCAGGTGCAGCCGACCTGCGCTGTCCGGTATCCCGGACTATTTCGTGGTGCACTCGCACCGTGCCCGATCACGGCGCGACAGACTCGTGAGGATCGCGACCCCGATCCGACAGTCTGAGGAATCCCCGACGCCATGCTGAGCCCGAACTCCCCGCAGCAGCCCGCTCCTGCTCTTACGCCCATCACCCTCGGCGAGCGTCCGCTGACGATCGAGGAGGTCGTGCAGGTCGCACGGCACCGAGCGCGCGTGACGATCGCGGAGCCCGCACTCGGCAGGATGCTGCAGGCCCGGGAGGCGGTGGACAGACTCGCCGCGGCCGATACCCCCGCCTACGGCGTCTCGACCGGCTTCGGTGCGCTCGCGGATCGGAAGATCGACGTCAGTGCTCGCACCCGGCTCCAGACCTCCCTGGTCCGATCCCATGCCGCGGGCACGGGCGCAGAGGTCGAGGAGGAGTCGGTGCGCGCGATGATGCTGCTGCGGCTGCAGACCCTCACCACGGGCCGCACCGGGGTGCGGCCGGCCGTCGCTGAGCGCTATGTGACGCTGCTGAACGAGGGGCTCACCCCGGTGGTGCACGAGAACGGCTCGCTGGGCTGCTCGGGAGACCTCGCGCCGCTGGCGCACTGCGCCCTCGCGGTGATCGGCGAGGGGCGGGTGCGCGACCGCGACGGCGCCCTGCGGGACAGCGCCGAGGCGCTGGCGGCCGTGGGCTCGAGCCCGGTCGAGCTGGAGGCCAAGGAAGGTCTGTCGCTCATCAACGGCACCGACGGGATGCTGGGGATGCTCACGCTGTCCCTCCACGACCTGCGGGAGACCGCCCGTGCCGTGGATGTCTCCGCGGCCATGAGCATCGAGGCGCTGCTGGGCACGGACAGGGTCTTCGAGGCGGCGCTGCACGACGTGCGGCCCCACCCCGGTCAGCAGGACTCGGCCCGGAACCTCTCGAGGCTGCTGGAGGGCTCGGCGATCGTGGCGAGCCACCGCGGAGCGGACTGCACCGTGGTCCAGGATGCCTACTCCCTGCGCTGCGCACCCCAGGTCGCCGGGGCCTTCCGGGCCACGCTCGCCCACGCCGAGTCCATCGCCGGGATCGAGCTGGCCAGCGCCGTGGACAATCCCGTGGTGCTCGACGACGGCCGTGTGGAGTCCAACGGGAACTTCCATGGCGCGCCAGTCGGCTACGTGCTGGACTTCCTCGCGATCGCCGTCGCGGATCTGGCCTCGATGAGCGAGCGCCGCACCGACCGGCTGCTGGATCCTGCCCGCTCCCACGGCCTGCCCGCCTTCCTCGGCGCCGATCCAGGCATCGACTCGGGCCTGATGATCGCCCAGTACACGCAGGCATCCCTGGTCAGCGACCTCAAGCGCCTCGCAGCGCCCGCGAGCGTGGACTCGATCCCCTCCTCGGCGATGCAGGAGGATCACGTGTCCATGGGCTGGGCGGCGGCCCGCAAGCTGCGCCGCGCGGTCGATGCGGTCCAGCGCGTGATCGCGATCGAGATGATGGCCGCCGCACGCGGTCTCGAGCTGCGGGCACCGCTGGAGGCCTCCCCCGCCACCGGCGCCGCGCTGCGCACGATCCGGGAGCACGTCGAGGGCGTGGGCCCGGACCGCTGGCTGTCCCCCGACATCGAGGCCATGGTGCGCCTGGTGCAGGGAAGGGAGGTCACCGCTTCCGCGGAGTCGGTCACGGGGGAGCTGGCGTAGCCGCCGCCCGCCGCTCGGAGCCGCTCAGAGCGTGGCGCTGCTGTTCCTCTTCAGGGCCGAGAAGTTCGCGGCGAGGGTGAGCGTGAACGCGAGAGCGAAGGAGGTGAGCATCGCCAGCGCCAGTCCCACCGCACTGGTGGAGATGAACGGGGCGATGAAGATCGGCACGTAGGCCGTCGCCTCCGCGCCCGTGAGGCCCACGACCGCGCCGCCCGCGGTGGCGGCGAGCAGCGCCGCGCCGAACACTCGCCTGTCCCCGAACATGAAGGGATAGGAGGATTCGACGAAGGTGCCGAAGAAGAAGTTCACCGCGGACCCGGAGCCGGCCAGGGCCCTCTCCCCCGAGGTGCGGGGCCTGATGACGTTCGCGAGAGTGATGCCGAGCGAGACGACCACCAGCGCGGCCATGTCCACGGCACCGAAGAAGCTGTAGCCCTTCTGCCCCATCTCCAGCAGCACCAGAGGCAGGATCGCCGAGTGGTAGACCCCACCGATGATCGCGGGCCAGATCGCCAGGCCGGCGAGCGCACCGGCCATGATCGGGTTGAAGGCCACCGCCCAGGCGATCGCGTCGGCGATCCAGGTGCCCAGCACAGAGGTGAACGGGGCGAGCACGAAATACATCAGCAGACCCGGCAGCAGGCCCGCCAGGGCACCGGTGACGATGTTCGCGGTGGTCGCCGGGAAGCTCCAGGCCACGCAGCGCCGCAGGATAGGGCCGACGAGCAGGCCTGTGAGGATGCCACTGAGCAGCCCGCCGAGGATCCCACCCTCCTGGGCGAGGACCCCGGAGATCGCACCGGCGACCATGCCCACCTCGCCGAGGCCGCTGATCTTCCGTGCCGCAACGGCCGAGACGATGATCGGCAGGCCCGCGATCATCAGGTCGAAAGCACCTTCGAGGGAGCTCAGGCCCGGGATCTTCGAGACGGCCAGCAGCAGGGCCAGGGCGATGAACGCCGGGATCGCGCCGACCATGATCCCGCGGATGCTGATGCGCTTCCATGCGGGCTCATCCCCCTCGACGCCCGGGCCCTCCGAGGAGGTGCCGCCGAGACGTGGCCGGTAGGTGACCTTCCAGTGCCGGGCCAGGCCCGAGACGGCAGAGACGGCCCGGGTGGAGCTTGTGGTCCCGGTGGTGCCGGAGGCCGAGACGACCCGCAGCCCCATCTGCTGGGCTGTCGCCAGGGAGCTGCCGCCGGTGCCGGCAGCGGGGATCTCCGCCGCGGCCGCCGCTGCGACCGTCTGCGCGTTGGTGTCGCCCGGATCGTGGCTCATGACGATCAGGCCGTCGATCTCGCCGGCGCGCACCCGTGCGGCGAGACGCTCGTCGTTCTCCCGGGCGAGACTGTTGATCTCAAAGAGCGGGCCCTCCTGGAGGATCTGCGGGCCGGAGCCGTCCAGGCCCCACAGCGCTGCGGGCGTGGACGGGGCGACGCCGTCCATCGACGCTGCGGCTGCCACGAACTGGACTTCCTCCAGCACGAATCCCGCGGCCTCCACCTGGCGTGCGACATCGCTGATCAGCCTGGCGGGGTCGCTGCCACCATGGCTGCGCAGGTTCCCTCCGCTGCTGGCCAGAATCGCAATGCGCCGAGGCGCCTCGGGGGCGGTGTCGCCGTTCATCGTCGCGTGACCCTTCAGGTCGATCCCTATGTGGACCAAGGAATCCTACGGGGCATCGCTTCTCGCCTACCGGAGCGTCCAGCTGTGCTGTTCACCGCCGCGAAGAACTCCGACAGGCAGTTCATGGCGATTGCGCCGGTAGCGTTGCGGGATGCACCTCAATGACATCGCCGCCCGCATCGAGAAGCTCTCGGCCCAGTATGCGGAGGTGTACGGGATCGAGCGTTCGGCCGAATGGGCACTGCTGAAGCTGACCGAGGAAGTGGGTGAGCTGACCCAGGCCCACCTCACCGCGACGGGCCAGAGCAAGGATCGCGGCCGGAGCAAGGCGGAGCACAGGCAGGAGCTCGCTGCGGAGCTCGGTGACGCCATCGGGATGTGCCTGGTGTACGCACGCCAGCAGGGCATCGATGCCGAGAGCGCTGTCACGGAGAAGTGGTTCCAGCACGAGAAGGACTGATCCGCCTGGGCACCGCCCCCCCTGCCGGGAGTGATGCGCCTCGTGCGCGCCCCCGCGCACGCGCCATTGCTCGGCGAGAGCGCCCAGCTCAGCATCGCGGCAGGCGCGGACGTTCAGCTGCCAAGGGCGGGCGGCTCGCTCCGGCCGAGCTCCCATGAGGTGCCAAGACGATCGAGCAGGTCCGTCCGTCCGACGGCGGCCGCGCAGTCCTCGAGGGAGAGCTGGAGCTCGATCGCGACGCTCTGCAGCGCCTGCGCCCCGTCCTCCCCCTGCTCCCGGGCGACGGCGAACCATGCGCGGGCCCGCTGCGCCATCTGCTCGAGGTGCGCACGCTCCTCGGCATCGATGGCGGTCTCGCTCCAGGGCGTGCTCATCACTCGTCCGCCGAGCCGCTGCTGCGCTCACCCTTCGATGCCGCCGGGGTCTCGGGAGGGCTCTCCTGCGCGGCCCCAGGCGCCGAAGGGTTCTCCTGCCCGGCGTCGGGCTCCGCCTGCTCGACGGCGCCGAGCGCTGTCCCGCGCTGACGCCCGCGCCGCAGCCGCTGGTACTTCACCCGCTGGGACCGCGTGGCCTTGCTCCCGGCGCGGTCCTTCGGATCCAGCGGATCCTTTCCCAGCACGGGATCGTCCCCGGCCTGGTAGCGGTCGGTCCAGATCTGGATCAGCGCCCACGCCATGGCGGTGTACGGCACGGCGAGGATGGCTCCGAAGATGCCTCCCACGATCGTGCCGATCGTCAGGGCCAGCAGCACGATCAGCGGGTGCAGGCTGAGGGTGCGGCCCATGACCACGGGCTGGAGGAGGTTGCCCTCGATCTGGTTCACGGCGATCACGATCGCGACCACGATCAGCGCCTCGACAGGGCCGGTGGTCACGACGGTGACGGCGGCGGCCAGGATGCCTGCGACGGTCGCGCCGACGACGGGGATGAACGCGCCGATGAACACGATCACCGCGAGCGGGACCGCGAGCGGCACGCCCACGATCGCCAGGCCGATACCGATCAGGACGGCGTCGACCAGGGCGACGGTGGCGGTTCCACGCACATATCCGCCCAGCACGCCCGAGGCGCGGTCCACGGATTCGGCGAGCTTGGCGCGGGTCTCGCCGCGGAACCAGCGCAGCACGAAGTTCCAGATGCTCGAGCCGTCCTTGAGGAAGAAGAACAGCAGCACGATGATCAGCACCACGCCGGTGAGGAACTCGGTGGCGGCGCTGACACCGGTGAGGGTGCTCGCGGCGAAATCCTCACTGGTGACGAAGTCCGTGACCTGCTGCGCGGCGTCGTCGATCATCGAGGTGTCCACGGGCAGGGGCGCGGAGGTGATCCAGGAGTTCAGCTTCTCCCAGCCGCCCACGGCGGAGGAGACGAGGTTGTCCCATTCGCTGCGGATGGCCAGCACGATCCCGCTGACCACGCCGCTGGCGACCAGCACGATCGCGAGGAACGAGGCGAGGGTGGCCCACATCCGTGACCAGCCCTTGCCGATCAGCCACTTCACCAGCGGGCCCACGGCGGAGGCGAGGATCAGCGCCACCAGCACGGCGACCACCACGACCTGCACGCGCAGCAGCAGCCACACCGCCCCGGCCATCACGGCGGCGATCAGCAGAAGCTGTGCGGCGCGGGCTCCGGCCCGGCCGAGGTTGTCCGCCCAGGGGCTGGACGGCCGGTCGGTGTCCGACGGGGGCGGCGCGGTCATCACGGTGGAGCTCCTGGAGGTCGGGGGCGCTCGGGATCGTTCGTGAGTGATCTGTCAGTGTGCCAGGAGCACGTGAAGGAGCACCGAGGGGTTGGTCGACTATGGGCGTTCCGCTCCCCGGCGGATGCGGCACCGTGGTGGGGCATCTCGGGACACGGCCGGGGGCTCCCTGGTTCTGCACGCCTCTCGCCGACCCCATGAGCGGCGTGGGCCTCCCGAAATGGGAAGAGGCCCCACCATCACGGTGGGGCCTCTCTCGCGGGTGCGCCATCAGGGACTCGAACCCCGGACCTACTGATTAAGAGTCAGCCGCTCTAACCAACTGAGCTAATGGCGCGAACAGAAAAGAACTTTACCCCCATGTCGCCGCTCGTCCAACTCGAGGGGCCGCTGTGTGAGCGAGCGAACAGCGACGACGTCGATGATGCCGCGCCGGGCACCGGCTCAGGCACGAGGGCCGTTCGCGGCGCGGGGACCTGCTGTGATCCTCTAGACTCGAGCCTCCAGGGAAGTCGGTGCGCGAGGGCCCGCCAGGTTGCTCGCCGGAGGAGGTCAGCGTGAGGATCGCGGTCACCGGTGCCACCGGTGTGCTCGGCCAGGAAGCTGTGGAGGCGCTGGTCGCCGCCGGGCACGAGGTCACCGGCATCACCCGTCGGGACTCCGGGGTCCCCATCATCGAGGGCCGGGGTGGCAGCGCCATCGTCGCCGACGTGTTCGACCCCTCCGATCTCGCGCGCGCCTTCCGCGGCCATGACGTCGCCATCAACGCCCTCGCCCACGTGCCCGTCGGCATGTCGGGCCTGCGCCCCCTGGCCTGGCGCGAGGACGACAAGCTCCACCTCGAGGCGTCGGTCGCGATCGCCAAGGCCGCCGCCGAGGCCGGGGTGCGGCGCCTCATCCAGGAATCCACGATCTACCTGTACCCGGACAACGGCTCCGACTGGATCAGTGAGGACCAGGCGTTGAACGTCCGCAACCAGGCGTTCCGCCCGCGCGTGAAGGAGATGCGCGCCGCAGTGGACTTCGCGACCTCGGGCCGCAGCGCCGTGATCCTGCGCCTGGGCCAGCTGTTCGGTCGCGACCAGCACACCACCCACGCGCTCAAGGCCACCCGGGCCGGGGATCCGATCCTGCTGGGCAAGCCGGATCAGTACATCACCCTGCTGCACCACTCCGACGCCGGCCGCGCCTTCGTCGCCGCGTTGCGTGCCAGCAGCGGCTTCTACAACGTCGGCGGCGAGCCGATCACCAAGAAGCGCTGGGCGAAGGATCTGGCGATGGAGGCCGGTGTCGAGAACCCGGCGAAGTTCTATCCCGAGATCACCCAGGCGATCGTCGGCACCCGGCTCGATGTGCAGCGGCGCTCGCTGCGGGTCTCCTCGGTGCGGTTCATGTCCGAGACCGGCTGGAGGCCGACGGTGGGCCCGTCCACGCAGGGCTGGTCGCGGCGCTGATCCCTGCCCGGGATCGACGCAGGAAGCGCCCTGTTCAGCGGGGCAGGCGCATCCCCACGCTCGGTGCCGACTCGACGAACCCGAGCGAGCGGTAGAGCTTGCGCCCAGGAGGGTCGGCGAGCAGCGTGATGTACGGCCCCGGCGGGGCGGCCCCGTCGATCCGGGCGATCAGCTCCTCCATCACCGCCCTGCCCAGGCCCCGGCGCTGATGGTCGGGATCGGTGGCGATGTCGGCGATATGGAAATACCAGGTGCCGTCCCCGATCACGCGCCCCATCGCGGCCAGCGCACCGTCCCGGTCGCGCACCGTCGCCCAGGCCCAGCTGGCTGTCAGGGCGCCCGCGGCCTGCTCCGGCGTGCGCGGGCTCAGCCCGGCCACCTCGCGCAGTCGCACGTACTCCTCGTTCGTCGGCGGCTGAGGGAACATCGTGCAACCGGGCGGGAGCGCTGCGGGCGCTCCGGGCTGCCAGGAGTTCTCGGACATGGTCCGATCCTTTCATCACCGGCCCGCGCTGCGCGAGATACTCGGGGGATGAGCATCCCCTCCCCCGCCCTGTCCGACTCCGCACGCTGCCCGTGCGGCAGCGGTGACGTGCTCGGTGCCTGCTGCGGCCCCGTACTGCGGCACGAGCGCCGGGCCGGCACCGCGCAGGCGCTGATGCGCTCGCGCTACACGGCCTTCGCTCTGCGCGATCTCGAACACCTGCTGGCCTCCTGGCACCCGCGCACCCGACCGGCGCCCGAAGAGCTCACGGAATCCCTCAGACCGGACGTGCGCTGGCTGCGGCTCGAGGTGCTCGCCACCGAGCGCGGCGGCCCCTTCGACGACACCGGCACGGTGGAGTTCATCGCGATCTCCAAGAGCCCGCAGGGCCGCCACAAGCAGCACGAGGTCTCCCGCTTCGTGCGCGAGGACGGTGCCTGGTACTACGTCGACGGAGACGCCTGAGGCGCCGGCCGCAGCGCCTTCGGCCGCTCCGGAAAGAGTTCGGCGCCGGCCACGAGCGTGACCGGCGCCGAGACGCGCAGGAAGCAGTGCTCCCGCGACGGATCAGTCCTTCGCGGCCCGAGCCCTCTCCTTGGCCCTCTGCTTCGCGGCCCTGGCCTTCTCGGCCCCTGCCTTCTTCGCGGACTTCTCCTCATCACCGGACAGGGCGATCGCCGCGGCGATCCCTGCACCGATGAGGACCACGCCGATGACTCCGCCTGCGACCGCTGCCGGAAGCGTCGAGGCGGACTTCCCGTCACCGGCCGCGGAAAAAGCCTTCACCGAACCGGTCAGCTCGTTCTTCCACCGCGTCAGCGCACTCTTGGGATGCACACGGTCGATCAGCTCGTCGATGTCGGACGCGAGGTTGTCCTGTCGGCGATAAGCCTCATCGCGCATCTCGTCCAGGCTCTTCTTCTTGGCCACCACTGCCTCCGGGGGTCGTCAGGGTCTGCTGTGCAGATCGTATCGCGGTCTGAACGGCGCAGGCGCCGTCAGGCCTTCGTGCGGGCGAGGAAGTCCTCGGCGCCGCCCACCAGCTCGATGTGGCCGGTCTCGACATCGGCCGCGGCCATCGAGGCGACCTCCGCGGCGAACTCCTCCACCGAGTAGAGCTTGCCGGCCGCCTCACGGCGGGCCTCCAGCGCGCCCGGACGGGCGCGGTTGAGCAGGGTCGCGGTGACGGTGCCCTCGATCATGTCACCCGAGACGACCACGAACGAGACGCCCTTGTCGGACATCTCGCCGATCCGCTGCGTCAGAGCGGTCACGCCCGCGCGCTTCGACCGTGCGACCTGCTCGTACTCGGGCATCGTCTCGACCTCGTCGATGAAGTGCGCCTGGTGGCTGGTCACGAACACGACACGGCCGCCCGCGGAGAGGTGCTCGAGGCCCGCGGTCAGGGCGTCGTTCTGCGCGTCGCGGTTCAGACGCATCGCGTAGTCCTCGCCGAGGTCCGCCTCCATGCCGCCGGAGGCGTTGAGGACCAGCAGGTCGAGGGAGCCGAAGCTGTCGATCGCGGTCTGCATCAGAGCCTTCACGCCCTCTGCGTCGGTGAGATCCGCGCCGACGGCGACGGCCCTGCCACCGGCGGCCTCGATCTCCGCGACCACCTTGTTGGCGCGGGGAGCCTTCTGGCGGTAGTTGATGACGACGTTCGCGCCCTGTTCGGCGAGCAGCTTCGCGGTGGCCGCACCGACTCCGCGGGAGGAACCGGTGACGACGGCGGTCTTGCCTGCGAGGGCGCTCATGAATACTCCTGGGTGACGAGGTCGGAA
>JAAZLF010000387.1 GCA_012799425.1 Actinomycetales bacterium
GCGATCCGGAAGGGCGCCGGGACCTCACGGAGTTCACGGCGGACTACTCGCAGCGGCTTTACCACGTGGGACGCCTGGACTACGAGACCGAGGGTCTGCTGCTGCTGACGAACGACGGCGAGCTCGCCCATCGCCTCACCCACCCCAGCTTCCAGGTCGAGAAGACCTACGTGTGCCGATTCGATGCGCCCGGTGGTCCGCCCCGAGGCCTGGTGAAGGCGCTGCGCGAGGGTGTCGAGCTCGAAGACGGCCCGGCCCGCGCCGACCGTGCTCGCGTGCTCGCCCAGGACGGACGCGAGGCCGTGGTGGAGGTGACCCTGCACGAGGGCCGCAACCGCATCGTGCGTCGCATGTTCTCCTCCCAGGGGTTCGAACTGACGGCGCTCGTGCGCACCCGGATCGGCCCGGTGCTGCTGGGTGACCTCGCCGCGGGCGGCACCCGGGAGCTCAGCGGGCGCGAGCTCGGGACGCTGATGGCGGAGGTGGGTCTGTGATGAGCCTGGTGCCCTCCACGGTGCGGATCATCGGCACCGGGCTGATCGGGGGATCACTCGGCATGGCGCTCGGCGCGGCCGGAGCGAGCGTGCAGGTCCAGGACGTCTCCCCGGGAACGACCGCTCTCGCCGTCGAGCTGGGCGTGGGGCACGTCGCGGTCCCGGAGGACCCGGACCCCGAACTCGTGGTCGTCGCCGCACCGCCCGATGCGACGGCGACGCTGGTCGTCGAGGCGCTGCGCACCTGGCCCGACGCACTGGTCACCGACGTGGCGAGCGTCAAGGGCATCGTCCTGGAGGGCGTCGCCCGCGCCGTCGACGAGGCGATGCTCACCCGGTACATCGGCGCGCATCCGATGGCGGGGCGTGAGGTCTCCGGGGTCATCTCCGCACGTGGCGATCTCTTCCGCGGCCGTCCCTTCGTGGTCGTGCCCCATGACACGACGCGCCGCGATGCGGTGACGCTGCTGCAGGGCGTCGCCACGGCGATCGGCGCCGTGCCGGTGGTGCTGCCCGCCGCCGAGCACGACACCGCGGTCGCCCATGTCTCCCATGTGCCCCAGGTGCTCTCGAGCCTGCTGGCGACCACTCTGCTGTCGCCGGACGAGCACGCGCTGGCGCTGTCGGGCCAGGGCCTGCGCGACACCACCCGCATCGCGGACTCCGATCCGAGGCTGTGGGTGGAGATCCTCGGAGCGAATGCCGCCGCCGTCACGTCGGTCCTCGAAGGAGTGCGCGAGCGGATGGACGATGTGCTCACGGCGCTGGCCACGATGCCGGGCGATCCCGATCCGGCCGTCGGATCACGACGCGCCCTCGCGGAGCTGATCGCCGACGGCAACCGGGGTGCGCGCCGCATACCCGGCAAGCACGGTGGAGCCTCGGACGCCTTCGCCACCGTCACCGTGCTGGTGCCCGACCGCCCCGGCGAGCTGGGCAGGCTGTTCACGGAGATGGGGGAGATCGGGGTCAACCTCGAGGACTTCCGCCTCGAGCACAACTACGGTCGTCAGGTGGGCCTGGGGCACCTCGCGGTGGACGCCTCGCGTGAGGAGCTGCTCACCCGGGAGCTGTCCGCGCGCGGCTGGACCGTCGCAGAGGCCTGAACGCCCCGTATCCTTGCGGAATGCACACCAGCGCGCCGCACGACCCCACCTCCCCGGAGAGCCCCGGCCCGGGCATCGCCATCGCGATCGACGGCCCGGCCGGATCGGGCAAGTCCACCGTCTCCCGCCTCCTCGCCGAGGCTCTCGAGGGCGGCGTCCTGGACACCGGCGCGATGTATCGCGCCGTCGCCTGGTTCTGCCTGGACCGCGGCATCGACCTCGACGACCGTGACGCGGTCGCCCAGGCTGCGCGGGAGCTCGACCTCGATCTCGGCACGGACCCCTCCGGCGCCACGGTCGTGGTCTCGGGCACCGACATCACCTCCGAGATCCGCACCGAGCGGATCTCGCAGCAGGTCTCGACCGTCGCCACCAACACCCTGGTCCGCTCGGTCCTCCAGGGCCGCCAGCGGGAGCTGCTGCACGCCACCGCCGCCGAGCGCGGATTCTGCGTGGCCGAGGGTCGGGACATCACCACGGTGGTCGCCCCGGACGCACAGGTGCGGGTGCTCCTGCTCGCCTCTGACGAGGAGCGGATGCGTCGCCGCGCCGTCGAACTCCAGCTGGAGGATTCCGAGGAGACCCGCGAGCGCATGGCCGATCAGGTGCTGCGCCGGGACCGCGACGACTCGACAGTCTCCGAGTTCCTCACCGCGGCGGAGGGCGTCGAGACCGTCGACACGACCGGCCTGGGCGTCGAGGACGTGGTCGAACGGATCCTGATGCTCGTCGCCGCTGCGGAGACCGCCCAGGAGGAGGCGCTGCATGGCGCGCCCGAGCCCGCGGTCCGCCCGGGTGCGGGTGGAGCCGCCAGGGCCGACGGACCCACCGACGAGGAGATCGAGTCGGCACTGCGCGCAGGGCTGTCCGATTACCAGCTCGACGACGAGGACCTGGCTCTGCTGAGGGGAGAGCAGTCCGAGCAGCGCGGACCCGAGGTGCAGCGCAGCCTTCCCGTCGTCGCCGTGGTCGGCCGACCGAACGTCGGCAAGTCCACCCTCGTCAACCGCATCCTGGGCCGCCGCGAGGCCGTCGTCGAGGACCGGCCGGGCGTGACGCGCGATCGCGTCTTCTACGAGGCGGAGTGGACCGGCAAGGATTTCTGGCTGGTCGACACCGGCGGCTGGGAGGATCGCGCCCAGGGCATGGCGCACCGCGTCGCCGAACAGGCTGAGGTGGCGGTCTCCCTCGCGGACGTGGTCATGTTCGTCGTCGACGCGAACGTCGGCATCACCACCACCGACGAGCAGCTCCTGAAGGTGCTGCGCAGGTCGGACGTGCCGATCGTGCTGGTCGCCAACAAGGTCGACGACCAGCGGGGGGAGATCGAGGCCGCTGCGCTGTGGAACCTCGGCCTGGGGGAGCCGTACCCGGTCTCCGCCCTGCACGGCCGCGGCTCCGGTGACCTCCTGGACGCACTGCTCGAGGCGATGCCGGAGGAGGGACGGGGCACCCCGGCCGATCACGGCCCGCGCCGCGTGGCGCTGGTGGGCCGGCCGAACGTGGGCAAGTCCTCGCTGCTGAACCGTCTCGCGGGCGAGCAGCGTGTGGTGGTCGACGACGTGGCGGGCACCACCCGCGACCCCGTCGACGAGAAGATCACCCTGGGCGGGCGCGAATGGACCTTCGTGGACACCGCGGGAATCCGCCGCCGCGTCCTCCAGTCACAGGGGGCCGACTACTACGCCTCGCTGCGCACCCGGGCCGCGCTCGACCGAGCGGAGGTCGCGGTGGTGCTGCTGGAGGCCTCCGAGCCGATCTCCACGCAGGACCTGAAGATCATCGACATGGTCCTGGAGTCCGGCCGCGCCCTGGTGCTGGCCTTCAACAAGTGGGACCTGCTTGACGAGGACCGCCACAAGGCGCTCGAGCGGGAGATCGAGCGGGATCTCTCGCACGTGTCGTGGGCGCCGCGCGTGAACATCTCCGCGCAGACCGGCCGCCATGCGGATCGGCTCGTGCCCGCGCTGGCGACCGCTCTGGAGTCGTGGGACCGCCGTATCGCCACGGGCCGACTCAACGCCTTCCTCGGTCAGCTGGTCGCGGCGCATCCCCATCCGGTGCGCGGCGGCAAGCAGTCCCGCATCCTGTTCGCGACGCAGGCCCGCACCCGGCCGCCTCGTTTCGTCATCTTCGCCAGCGGTTTCCTCGAGCACGGCTACCGCCGCTTCATCGAGCGTCGTCTCCGGGAGGACTTCGACTTCCCGGGCTCTCCGATCGTGATCGGGGTGCGCATCCGCGAGAAGCGGCGGCGCTGAGCATCGCGGCACGAGGTGCGGCGCCCCTGCCGGACCACGTATCGTAGGGCCCATGAGCAACCCCGGTGACAACGGCTCCTGGAATCCTCAGGGCCACGACTTCGACGCGCAGGATCCGAATGCCCAGCCGCAGCAGGATCCCTGGGCGCAGCCGCCTGCGGAGCAGCCGAGCGCCGCGCAGAGCCCCTACGGCCAGTCCGACCCCTACGGCCAGCCGGCCCCCCTACGGCCAGCAGCCTGCTGCGGGTCAGGACCCCTATGGTCCGCCGTCGGCGAGCTCCGCCTCGGACCCCTACGGCCAGGGCCAGCAGCAGTGGTCGCCGGCACCGGGATCCGGCGCCTCCGCCTCGGACCCCTACGCTCAGCCGGGCTCCCCGTACGGGCAGGCGGGTCCCGGGCAGCCAGCTCCCGCGGCCGGGGGCCCTGCCCCGATGGGTGAGCCGCAGAGCCGCCTGGTCGTCGGCCTGCTCGGGATCTTCCTCGGCGGCTTCGGCGTGCACCGCTTCCTGATGGGCTACACCACGATCGGCATCATCCAGATCGTGGTCACCGTGGTCACCTGCGGGATCGGGGCCTGGTGGGGCCTGGTCGAGGGGATCATGGTGCTCGCCAAGGCGCAGGCCTTCGAACGTGATGCGCACGGCCGCCCCCTCAAGGACTGACCGACCCCCGATTCAGCGACAAGGACACCTCGAGAGATGAGCTACCCGCCCCAGGGCCCGCTTCCGAACCGCAGCTCCCTCCAGAACAGCGCGATCTTCCTGATCGTCGCCGGGTTCCTCTGCGGTGGCTTCCTGCCTGCCATCTTCGGCATCATCGCGCTCGTGCAGCTGGACTCCGACCCGTACACGGCCCAGAAGATGAACAAGGTCGGCTGGATCATCTTCTGGGTGCTGCTGGCGGTGTTCGTCCTGGCCATCATCGCCTACGTGGTGTTCTTCGTGTTCATCTTCGGCCTGGCCACCCTGCCGATCCTGATGGGCGGATGACGCCGCACCCCGCCCCGCCCGACCACTGCTGAGGAGCTTCGATCGCCACCCCGGACTTCATCCTCGCCCTGCGTGAGCGCATAGGCCATGATCTGCTGTGGATGCCGGGCGTCTCCGCCGTGGTGCTGGACAGGAGCTGGCGCAGGATGCTCGCCGTGCGGCGGAGCGATGACGGCACCTGGACCCCGGTCACCGGGATCGTGGACCCGGGCGAGGAGCCGGCTCGTGCGGCGACGCGTGAGGTCGCCGAGGAGGCGGGGATCCGGTGCACGGCGCTGCGTCTGCTCGAGGTGCGCAGCCTCCCGCCGACCGTTCATCCGAACGGGGACCATGCCCAGTACCTCGACCTCTGCTTCCTGTGCGAGGCCGAGGACGACGCAGCACCGTATCCGGCTGACGGAGAGAACACCGAGGCGCGCTGGTTCCCCCTCGACGCGCCCCCTGCGATGAACGAGCGGTTCATGGCCCAGCTCGCTCTCGCCCGCGAAGATCGTCCCGAGGCCCGGTTCCGCGCATGAGACGCCCGGATCCCCTTCCCGGCACCCAGGTGCGGATCGCCCTGACCGACCGGCCCGGGGACAGCGCCGAGGTGCGCGTGATCGCCGCTCCTCGACGGGACATGTCCCGAAGCGGCGTGCTCAGCGCGCCCCTGCAGCCTTTCGCGGAGGCGCTCCTGGTCGACGTGTCCGTGGGCGAGAGGACACTGATCCCGGGGGCGTGGGTGCAGCCGGAGGTGCTCGAGCGCGGTACGCCGCTGGCCCCCACTCCGGTCACCGCGGCCGATCTGCGCCCGCCCGCCGTGATCCGGGGATGCTCCGAGCAGGCGCAGCTGCACTGGGGCGAGACCGTCTGGCCGCTGGATCTCGGAGGAGCCGTGGCGATCCCCGAGGCCGCGCGGGCCGACCCGCATCCGCTGTCCCGACTGCGGCGCCTGGCGATGGTGGCCTCCGGTCGGCGGCAGGAGGTCGGCCTCACGCTGTGGCGCGATCCCGCTTTCGAGATCCCCTGGCAGGACGTGCGACTGATGCCGCGCGCCGCGGCCTGGTTCGATCTAGCCCAGGTGCCCAGCGGGATGCGGTACGCGGAGGCCGAACAGGCCCAATCGGTGGGACGCGCGCGAGCACGGACTCGCACGAACTGAGTTCAGGCCGCTTCGCGGCACGCCGAGCGCGGTCATGAGATCCCTCACGGTCTCGTTCTATGGTCGGAGCCCCAGAACGTTGACGAGGAGGTCACCGTGCCCCCATCCCGGCCCTTCCCCCCGGACCGCCGCAGCTTCCTGCGGCTGTCGGCCGGAGTCGCGGCGGTGCTGCCGCTGTCGGCTCTCGCCGGCTGCAGCGGAGGATCCCGTGACTCGAACACCATCCGCATCGCCTTCCAGCAGTTCGGTTCCGGCACGATCAAGCAGCAGTGGATCTCCACCGCAGCTCAGGAGTTCTCCGCCGAGCATCCGGAGCTTGTGGTCGAGCTGGTCCCGATCGTCGCCTCGGAGAACGACTACTTCACCAAGAACGAGCTGCTGATGAGCTCGCCCCGGACCAGTCCGGATCTCGTCTACGAGGATTCGTTCATCCTGCTGTCTGATGTGGGCGCCGGCTACCTCCAGCCGATCACCGACCTGGTCGAGGGGTTCGAGCACTGGGACGATGTCGCCGAGGCCTCGAAGGAGGCGGTCACCGGCGAGGACGGTGAGATCTACGGCATCCCGATCACGACCGACACCCGAGCGCTGTGGTTCCACCGGGAGGTCTTCGCCGAGGCCGGTCTGCCCGAGGATTGGCAGCCCGGCAGCTGGGAGGAGATCCTCGAGGCCGCGCGCGCCATCCGCGACTCCGACAGCGAGGCGATCCCCTTCTTCATGTTCGCGGGGACGCCCCAGGGGGAGAAGGCCTCCATGCAGGGCTTCGAGATGCTTCTGTACGGCACGGATGACGGCACCGGCCTCTACGACCGCGACAGCGAGAAGTGGATCCTCGGCAGCCCCGGGTTCGTGGACTCGCTGACCTTCCTCAAGACCCTCTTCGACGAGGAGCTCACCGCGTCGCTCGGCCAGCACCTGGACCCGAACATCTCGGAGACCATCTACACCTCGATGCTCCCCGAGGGGAAGCTGGGGATCCTCATCGACGGCTCCTGGATATCGCAGAACTGGACCGACAGCGCCGCCCGGCCATGGCCGGAATGGCCCGACGTGGTGGGGCTGGCCGACATGCCCACCCAAGACGGCGCAGGCACCGGCACGGTCACCCTCGCCGGCGGCTGGGGCCTGTCCATCCCGCAGTACGTCACCGACCGCGAGATCGCCTTCCAGTTCCTGCAGAAGCTCGTCTCGACCGAGACGCTGGTCGACTACGCCCAGGCCGACAACCACATCACCGTGCGCGCCGACGTGGCCGAGAACGAGGAGTACCTGTCCTACTCTCCAGCGGTCGAATACTTCACCGACCTGCTGGAGACGGCCTACTACCGCCCAGCTCTCCCCGCCTATCCGGAAGTCTCCTCCGCGCTGCAGGAGGCCATGGAGGCGGTCATGACCGGCACCGCCCCCGAGACCGCCGCCGCCGCGTACGACGCGGCCGTGACGGACATCGTCGGTCCCGAGAACGTGCAGGAGGCCACCGCATGACCACCCACGCCCCTCCCGCCCCGGAACGGACGGCATCCGCCCGACGCGGTCGCAGCAACCTGGGGGACCGGCTCACCACCGCGCGTGCCCTGCCGATGCTTCCTGCCGGTCTCCTGCTGATCGGCTTCATGCTCGGGCCGATCCTCTACTCGCTGTACCTCGCCTTCACCGACAGCGCGATCCGCGGCGACGGCGCAGCGAGCACGAGCTTCGTCGGGGTGTCCAACTTCGTGGACGCCTTCACCGACGGCGACTTCTGGAACTCGGTCGCCCTGACGCTGGTGTTCACGATCGTCTCCGCAGTGATCGGTCAGAACGTGCTGGGCATGCTGCTGGCACTGCTGATGGAGCGCGCCCAGCGGATCCTGTCCTTCGTGGTGACCTCGATCGTGATCGCCGCGTGGATCCTGCCCGAGGTCGTGGCGGGGTACCTGCTCTACACGTTCTTCGCCGACGAGGGAAGTCTCAACACCCTGCTGGGCGCGATCGGGCTGCCGGCGCAGGATCTCCTGTTCAGCGCCCCGATCCTCGCGGTGTCCTTCGCGAACATCTGGCGGGGCACGGCCTTCTCGATGCTCGTGTACTCCGCGGCGCTGAGCTCCGTGCCCTCCGACGTCTACGAATCCGCGGCGCTGGACGGCGCGGGCCCGGTGCGCCGCTTCCGCTCCGTGACGGTGCCCCTGCTGCGTCCGGCGATCGCGACCAACCTGATGCTGACCACCCTGCAGACCCTGTCGGTCTTCGGGCTGATCTTCATCATGACCGGTGGCGGTCCCGCCCGCCAGAGCCAGACCCTGCCGCTGTACATGTACGAGCAGGCCTTCTCCTACGGTCAGCTCGGCTACGGCACCGCCGTGGCGCTGCTGCTGCTCCTGATCGGAGCGGCCGCCTCGCTGGTCTACCTGCGTCTGCTGCCCGAGGAGGACAAGCGATGAGCGCGAGCACTGAGAACATCCCGACCTCGAGGCGCAGCACCCGGGAGCGCACCGCGGCCACGGCCAGCAGCGCCGTGATGGTCGTGATCGGTCTGGCGTTCCTGGTCCCGCTGCTGTGGGTGGTGCTGGCCTCGTTCGACGTCGAGGCATCGCTGTCGGTGGCCTGGCCGGACTCGTGGAGCCTGGGCAACTTCTCGGCGATCTGGAATGCCGAGACGACTTTCCGCCCCCTGACCAACTCGCTCATCCTGTGCGGCGGGGCGACGCTGGTGACGATGACGGCCGCGGTGCTGTGCGCCTATCCCATGTCGCGCTTCCGCTTCCGGGCGAAGCGTCCGCTGCTGCTGACGATCATCTTCTCCACCGGCCTGCCGATCACGGCCATCATGATCCCGGTCTACTCGCTGTTCGTGCAGGTGAACCTGATCGACTCGATGGGCGGGGCGATCCTATTCCTCGGGGCCAGCTCGCTGCCGTACGCGATCTTCCTGACCAAGGGGTTCATGGACGGCGTCCCGGTGGAGATCGAGGAATCGGCCTGGACGGAGGGTGCCGGTGTGCTGAGAGCCCTGTGGTCGGTGGTGCTTCCACTGATGCGCTCGGGACTGGCAGTCGCCACGATCTTCACCTTCGTGAGCATGTGGGGGAACTTCTTCGTGCCGTTCATGCTGCTGCTGAGCCCGGAGAACCTGCCCGCCGCGGTGACGCTGTACACCTTCTCGTCCCAGTACGGTCAGGTCGCCTACGGGCAGCTCGCCGCCTTCTCGATCTTCTACTCGATCCCGGTGGTGGCTCTGTACCTGTTCCTGGGCCGGAGCCTCGGCCAGGGCTTCGCCGCCGCCGGTGGTGTGAAGGGCTGACGGGAGCGGGGACCGACCGCTCGTACGGGATGCCGGCACGCCCGTGTCCCCGCGCCCTATCGTGGAACGATCCCGTCGCCGATGAAGGAGCTGTGATGAGCGATCCCGCCACGACCCCGAGCACCCTGTCCCCGGAGATAGCGCAAAAGGCCCGCGACCTCTCCACGCGTGATGGCGAGCCCTCCTTCCCCGAGCAGGACCAGCAGCCGCCCGGGCTGACGGCACCCATGGAGCCCGTGCCCGATCACGGTGAGCGCACCTATATCGGCCATGGCAGGCTCGAGGGGCTGACCGCTCTGATCACGGGCGGTGACTCCGGCATCGGCCGCGCGGTCGCGATCGCCTACGCCCGCGAGGGCGCAGACGTCGCGATCTCGTATCTCCCCGAGGAGCAGCAGGATGCCGAGCAGACCAGGCACTGGATCGAGCAGGCCGGGCGCCGCGCGCTGCTGCTGCCCGGGGACATCCGTGAGGAGCAGCTGGCCCGCTCGCTGGTCACCTCCACTGTCGCCGAGCTGGGGAGGCTCGACATCCTGGTCAACAACGCCGCATTCCAGTGGGGCCGGGCGGAGCCGAAGGGGCTGGAGGGAATCGAGTCGGCGCGTCTGCACCGCACGCTGGCCACGAACCTGGAGGCGCTGTTCTGGATCACCCAGGAGGCCGCGCCTCATCTGGGGGAGGGGTCCAGCGTGATCAACTGCTCCTCGATCCAGAGCTACGACCCGTCGGTCCCGCTGATGGACTATGCGGCCACGAAGGCGGCGATCAACAACGTGACGGTGAATCTGGCGTCCGATCTGGGTCCGCGCGGGATCCGCGTGAATGCGGTCGCGCCGGGTCCGATCTGGACGCCGCTGAACGTCGCGACGCGCGTCAGCGAGGACTACGTCGAGTTCGGGGCGAACACTCCGCTCGGTCGCGCCGGGCAGCCGGCGGAGGTCGCCGGTGCGTTCGTGTTCCTGGCGAGCCCGTCGGAGGCGAGCTACGTCTCCGGCACCGTGCTCGGCGTGACCGGCGGCCGGCCCGTCTTCTGAGTGAGGGCCGGCCGCGGGCGTCAGCGGAAGATGACGGTGCGTGCGCCGTCCAGGAGCACGCGGGACTGCGCGAACCAGGCCACGGCCTGGCGCAGCGTGCGCGCCTCGGCGTCCTGGCCGATCGCCATCAGCTCCTTGGGGGAGCGGGTGTGGTCCACGCGGATCACATCCTGCTCGATGATGGGGCCCTCGTCGAGGTCGCTGGTGACGAAATGGGCGGTCGCGCCGATCTGCTTCACACCGCGGGCGTAGGCCTGCCGGTACGGGTTGGCCCCTTTGAAGCCCGGCAGGAACGAGTGATGGATGTTGATGCAGCGCCCGGCGAGCTCCGCGCACAGCTCGGGGGAGAGGATCTGCATGTAGCGGGCCAGCACGACCAGCTCGATGTCGTGCTCGGCGACGGCCTCGCGGACCCGCTGCTCGAACGCGGCCTTCGCCCCCTCGCCCTTGGTGGTCAGGTGCTCGAAGGGCACCTCGTAGAAGTCGGCGAGCCGTTCGAGGGTGGGGTGGTTGGCCAGGATCAGCGGGACCTCGATCGGCAGGTTCCCCGAGTCGACCTGGAACAGCAGGTCGTTCACGCAGTGCTTCGCGGTGGAGCCCAGCACGAGCGTGCGCACGGGGCGCCCCACGCGGTCGATGCGGTGCTCGAGCCCGAACTTCTCCACCGCGGGGGCCAGGGCCGCCTCGAACTCGTCGACCGAGGCGGCAGTGCTCACCTGCAGCCGCAGGTAGAAGCGGTGCGTGGTGCCGCTCTCGAACTGGCGGCTCTCGGCGATGTTGCCCCCGATCTCCACGATCGCTCCGGTGACGGCGTGGACGATGCCGGGAGCGTCCGCACACACCACGGTGAGGACGTACTCGTTCAGCGCCGACGACGACTCGGGCGGGGTCTGGGAGAGGGGGATAGCACTGCTCATGGGGCCATTCTAGGAAGCTCCACGGCCTGTGGCCGCATCCGGGCGGGCGGAGTTGCTCACGGTCGTCCCGTGCGCCACAGCTTCGAGGGCCACCAGATGACCTTCCCCAGATCCAGCGCGAGCGCCGGGACCAGCAGGGTGCGGACCACGAAGGTGTCCAGCAGCACCCCGAAGGCGACGATGAACGCGATCTGCGCCAGGAACAGGATCGGGATCACGCCGAGCGCCGCGAAGGTCGCGGCGAGCACCAGTCCTGCCGAGGTGATGACCCCGCCGGTCACAGCGAGACCGCGCACCACGCCCTCACGCGTGCCGTGCTGGAGCGCCTCCTCCCGCACCCGGGTCATCAGGAAGATGTTGTAGTCGATGCCCAGCGCCACGAGGAAGACGAAACCGTACAGGGGGACCGCCGGGTCGGCACCGGGGAAGTCGAACAGGTGGTTGAACACCAGCGCGGCCACGCCCATCGCGGTGCCGAAGGACAGCACCGTGGTGGCGACCAGCAGGATCGGTGCCAGGATCGAGCGCAGCAGCAGCATCAGGATCAGCACGATCACCACCAGCACCACCGGGATGATCAGCGCCCGGTCGTGCGCCGAGGCGTCGTTGGTGTCGATCGCGGTGGCGGTGGGTCCGCCCACCACGGC
Organism: Actinomycetales bacterium; assembly: GCA_012799425.1. Lineage (GTDB taxonomy): Bacteria > Actinomycetota > Actinomycetes > Actinomycetales > Dermabacteraceae > Brachybacterium. The sequence goes on from JAAZLF010000387.1 coordinate 11,867, forward strand.
GGCGATCTCCCGGTCGGAGAAGTCGGCACGGACATCGCGCACCGTCTGCTCGGCGGCAGCGGAATCGGGGGCGTCGGAGAGCGTCGCCTGCAGCAGCACATCCCCGTCTACCACTGTCGGCTCTGCTGCCGGGGTGCCCGGGGGCCCCTGTGCCTGGATGCCGTCCTCGGTCACCGGTGCGGAGCCGCTGGGGGAGTCTTCGGCGGTGACCGTCACGGAGTCGATGCCGTCCTGGGCCAGCAGGCGGTCTGCGGTCTCCTGCAGGGAGGCCTCCTCCACGATCACCTGCGCCGGCGAGCCGGCCCCGGCGGGGAAGTGCTCGCCGAGGGCCGCCTGCCCGTCGCGTGCGGAGGACTGGGTCAGCACCAGGTCGGACTGGGGGACGCCGTCGGCCTGGAGCTGCGTGGCGCCGAGGCAGCCGACGGCGAGCGCGACCGCGGTGAGGATCCACAGCGGACGGGGGCGGCGGCGCACCGCCGTCGCGACCCGTCCCCAGACTCCGTGGGCCGACGGATCGGCGCCGGCGTCCGGTGCGTCGGGCGCGTAGTGGGGTCGGCGGGGCCAGAAGGCGACCCGACCCGTGACGTACAGCAGCGCGGGCAGGAAGGTCAGGGCGCCGGCCATGGCGAAGAGGATGCCGATCGCTGCGACCGGGCCGAGCGTGCTGTTGGACTTCAGATCGGACAGGAGCAGGCACAGCAGCCCGGCGATCACCGTACCGCCGGAGGCGAGCACGGGCTCGAGGGTGCCGCGCAGCGCCTGGAGAGTGGCGGGCCAGCGCTGCTCGGTGCGCCGCAGCTCGTCCCGGTACCTCGCGACGTACAGCAGGGAGTAGTCGGTCGCGGCGCCGATGACCAGGATGAACAGGATCCCCTGGGTCTGTCCGGACAGCAGCAGCACGTCCGCGGCGGCCAGGTGCCAGATAGTCAGCAGCGCTGCGCACAGGGCGAAGACGCTGGTCGACAGCACGATCAGCGGCAGCAGCAGGGAGCGGTAGACGATGATCAGGATGACGAACACCGCCGCGAGCGCCACGCCGAGCAGCAGGCCGTCCAGGCCGGTGAATCCTGCGGCGAGGTCTGCGGAGAAGCCTGCGGGCCCGGTGACATAGGAGGTCAGCGCTTCGGGCAGATCTGCCGCGAGCTCCTGCTCTATCTGCGTGGTGGCCGCCGCGAGATCGGCCTCCGAGTCGATCGGGACGAACACCTGGACGGCCAGACCGTCCTCGGAGGTGATCGCGGGGGAGATCTCGCCGCTCACGACATCGATCTCGGCCAGAGCCTCGGTGGTCTCGTCGACGGCGGCGGTGGCCTCCTCGTCGAGCTCCTCGGGCGAGGTGATCACGATGATCGCCGGGATCGACTCGGAGCCGGTGAAGTCCGCAGCGCGCTCGGAGACCGCAGTGGCGTCCGCGGAGTCCGGCAGGTACGCGGCCTGGTCGTTGGAGGAGACCTCGTCGACGCGCCCGAAGTAGGGCCCGCCGACGCCTGCGGCGACCACCCAGCCGAGGATCAGCAGCGCCGGGAGGAGGACGCGCAGCGCCCGAGGGAGCGCGGGGACCGCGCGTCGATGGGTGTTCTGCGTCGGGACGCTGGAGTCGTCCGTCGATGGTGACATCGTGATCCTTCGGTGAGCGGGGTGTGCGGGAGCAGTCTCGCACATATCGTTAGCCTGGCAAGATATATGGTCGGCACGCCGCGAGCTTTATCATGGAGATCATGAGCTCGCCCCCCGATGGCGAGGGCGATCACCACCAGCCCTCCTCCATACCCTCCCGCTACTCCATCGAGTCCAGCGACCCGCACCACGAGCTCGTCGACCGCGAAGGCCTGGACGAGAGCGACATCGCTCAGATCGACGTCCTGATGGGTGCGCTCTCGCGGCTGCGCGCCGCGGAGCAGGCGCTCTCGGAGGCGTCGCTGCGCTACATGCGCCTGGGGGAGACCGATATGCGGGCGCTGCACTTCCTGATCGTCTGCGAGAACACCGACTCGCTCGCCACCCCGGGCATGCTCGCCCAGGCGCTGGAGATCTCGAGCGCCTCGACCACGAAGCTGTTGGATCGACTCGAGCGCGCTGGGCACGTCCGGCGCGCACCCCACCCCTTCGACCGTCGGGCGCTGGTGGTCAGCATCGAGCCCGCCACCCGCGCTTCCGCGATCCGCACCGTCGGAGCCCAGCAGGCCCGACGCGTCCATGCCGCCAGACGGCTGACGCCGGCCCAGCGCGAGGTCGTCATCAGCTTCCTCGACGACATGGTCGAAGAGATCTCCGTCGACAACGCCGAGTGGGCCCGCCCAGAAAACGGCGACGACCAGCGCTGAGGCGTCCCGCACCACACCCTGCCCTACCAGGTGGTCGGGTCGGTGACCTGCATCGGAGGATCCCGCCCAGCGGCCCCGGGAGCGGGTGCTTGACGGGGCTGCGGCCCCCGGGTGAGGGTCAGCACACCGGCACCTACTTGCCAGACGGGGTGATCTTCGCTATGCGGCCGGGCGTGATGAGCGAGTTCGCCCTGCACCGCGACGGGAGGTCCCCATGGACACCACCATCTTCGAGCAGCACGAGTCCGAGATCCGCGGGTACTGCCGCGCATATCCGACGGTGTTCGCCTCCGCCTCCAACTCCCGCCAGGTCGCCGAGGACGGCACCAGCTACATCGACTTCTTCGCCGGTGCGGGGGTGCTGAACTTCGGGCACAACAACCCGCGGATGAAGGAGGCGATCATCGAGTTCCTCCAGGCGGACGGTGTGGCGCACAGCTTGGACACGTACACCACCGCCAAGCGCGACTTCATCTCCCGCTTCCAGGAGGTGGTGCTCGCACCGCGCGGCATGGACCACCGGATGCAGTTCATGGGGCCGACGGGCTCGAACGCGGTCGAGGCCGCGCTCAAGCTGGCCCGCCTCGCCACCGGACGACGGGAGATCGTCGCCTTCAGCCACGGCTTCCACGGCATGACCCTCGGCTCCCTCGCCGCGACGGCGAATCACGCCTTCCGCCAGTGGGCCGGCGTGCCGTTGACCGACGTGGTGCGTCTTCCCTTCGAGACGGCCCCCGGGGGCCGCACCGGCATCGCCGATTACGCCGCCGCGCTGCGTGATCCCTCCAGCGGCGTGACCGCCCCTGCGGCGTTCCTCGTCGAGCCCGTCCAGGCCGAGGGCGGGGTCAACATCGCCAGCCGTGAGTGGCTGCACGAGATCCAGGACCTCGCCCGGGAGGTCGGCGCGCTGTTCATCATCGATGACATCCAGGCGGGCGTGGGGCGCACCGGAGGCTACTTCTCCTTCGACGGCATGGACCTGGACCCGGACATCATCACGCTCGCGAAGGGGCTGGGCGGCTTCGGGACGCCGATCGCGATGAACCTCAACAAGCCCGAGGTGGATGCGCACTGGTCGCCCGGGGCGCACACCGGCACCTTCCGCGGTCAGGGCCTGTCCTTCGTCGCGGGCACCGTGGCACTGGACTACTTCACCGATGAGGCATTCCTCGCCGACGTCCTGGCCAAGGGAGAGCGGATGCGGGAGGCGCTCGAGGCGATCGCGGCGAAGCGTCCGGACCGTGACTGGGAGGTGCGCGGTCGCGCCATGATGCAGGGCCTGGACACCGGCGACGGAGCCCTCGCCAAGCTCGTGCAGCAGGAGTGCTTCGAGCGGGGGCTGCTGGTCGGTCCCTGCGGGAGCGGCGGCCGCGTGATCAAGCTGATCCCGCCGCTGACCATCCCCGACGACGACCTGGGAGAGGGGCTGACCGTTCTCGAGCAGGCCATCGACGCTGCGGTGAGGGCCGTCTGATGCGCCGCCGGTCCAGCATGACGTTCCCTCCCGAGGAGTACGAGCGCCGGCTGCGGGAGCTGCGGGAGCGGATGGCCGCCAGGGAGCTCGACGCAGTGATCATCACCGACCCCGAGAACCTGATGTACCTCACCGATCATCAGACCACCGGGTACTCGTTCTTCCAAGCGCTGATCGTGCCGCTGGAGGCGGATTCGGTGATGATCACCCGCGCGCTCGAGGAGTCCAACGTCATCGCCCGCACCTGGCTCGAGCACTCGAGGGCCTACTCCGACGACGGCGACGCGATCCTCGAGCTGGTCAGCACTCTGCGGGATCTCCGCCTGGGCGACGCCCGGGTGGGGTACGAGCGCAACAGCTACTACTTCCCGGCGTATCAGCAGGATCGATTCCATGACGCCTTCGGTGAGGGCCTGGTGGACTGCTTCGGCATCGTCGAGGAGGGGAGGATCCGCAAGTCCCGGGCCGAGATCGAGGTGATGCAGCTGGCCGCGTACGCCGGCGAGGCGGGCATGGCCGCCGGGCTGCACGCGGCGGTCGCGGGTGCCACCGAGAACGATGTCGCCGCCGCGATCACCTCGGCGATGTTCCGGGCGGGCGGCGAGTTCCCGGCGGTGATGCCTTACGTCGCCTCCGGGCCGCGCTCGATGATCGGCCACTCCACATGGGAGGGGCGGATGATCAGACCGGGCGAGCATGTCTTCCTCGAGGTCGGCGGCTGCTACCGCAGGTACCACACGGCCATGATGCGCACAGTGGTCAACGGCGCGCTGTCGTCATCGATGCGCTCGGCGCAAGAGCTGATGAAGGAGACCCTCGCGGAGCTGCGGGAGCTGATGAAACCCGGTGTGACCGTCTCCGAGGTCGCCCACCTCACCCGCTCCCGCATCGAGAGCAACGACGTGGGGGCGCAGCTGGTCACACGCGCCGGCTACTCGATCGGCATCGCCTTCCCTCCGTCCTGGGACGAGGGCTACATCGTCTCCCTGCTCGAGGGGGACGAGCGCCCGCTCGAGCAGGGCATGACCTTCCACCTGCTGCCGTGGATGTGGGGGGTGGACGGCACCAAGACCGTCGGCATCTCGGACACGGTCCACATCACCGAGGACGGCTGTGCATCGTTCTTCACCCTGCCGGAGGACTTCACCGTGCACGAGAGCTCCGTCCGTTCCATCCCCCACGCCGCCGTGGCGCCGAGATTCTGAGAGGAGCAGCATGACCACGCTGACAGCTATCGACCCGACCACCGGCGCCGTCGTGAGGGAGGTGCCCGCCACGACCCCGCAGGAGATCACGACGATCATCGACCGTTCCCACGAGGCGTACACCACCTGGAAGGACACGAGCGTCGCCGAGCGAGCCGAGGTGCTGCGCCGGGTGGCGACCTATATGCGCGAGCACACCGAGGAGCTCGCCCCGCTGATGACCGAAGAGATGGGCAAACCCCTCGGGGAGGCCCGCGGCGAGGTCGCCAAATCCGCGTGGGCGGCCGAGCACTACGCCGATCATGCCGCGGAGTACCTCGCCGATGAGCACCTGGACTCCGACGCCGCCTCGTCCTACGTGCAGTACCTCCCGCTCGGCCCGGTGCTCGGGATCCTGCCCTGGAACGCGCCGTTCTGGGTGGCCTTCCGGTTCTGCGCGCCAGCGCTGATGGCCGGGAACACCTGCGTGATGAAGCACGATCCCCATGTGCCCGGCTGCGCCGCCGCGCTCGAGGAGGTGTTCCGTGCCGCCGGCGCCCCCGAGGGCATCTTCCAGACCCTCCTGGCCGTGACCGAGGATGTCGAGCAGGCCATCCGCGACCCGCGGATCCGAGCGGTCTCCTTCACCGGCTCCGACCGGGCAGGGGCGACGGTCGCCTCGATCGCGGCGAGCGAGATCAAGCCCGCGGTGCTCGAGCTCGGCGGCTCGGATCCCTGCATCGTGCTCGCGGACGCGGATCTGCCGAAGGCCGCGGAGGTCTCGGCGCTGTCGCGCATCATCAACGCCGGGCAGTCCTGCATCGCCGCCAAGCGGGTGATCGTCGAGCGCTCGGTGCATGATGAGTTCGTCGAGCTGCTGGCCGCGCAGCTGCGGGAGCTCGTGGTCGGGGATCCGCGTGAGGAGGCCACGAAGGTGGGGCCGATCGCACGCGAGGAGCTGCGCGAGAACCTCCATCGACAGGTCACCGCGAGCGTCGAGGCCGGCGCCACTCTGGTGATGGGAGGCGAGATGCCGCAGGGGGAGGGGTTCTTCTATCCGGTGACCATGCTCACGGGAGTCGAACCGGGGATGGCCGCCTGCACCGAGGAGACGTTCGGGCCGATCGCCGTGGTGATCGCCGCGGACGATGCCGAGCACGCCCTGCAGCTCGCCAACGACACTCCCTACGGTCTCGGAGCCGCGATCTGGACCGAGACCGAGCGCGGGGTCGAGATGGCCCGCCGCATCGAGGCGGGGCAGGTCTCCGTGAACGGGATCGTGAAGTCGGATCCGCGCCTTCCCTCGGGCGGGATCAAGCGCTCGGGCTACGGCCGTGAGCTGGGGCCGCACGGCATCCGCGAGTTCACCAACGCCCAGCAGATCTGGGTGGGGCCCGCGCGCGGATGACCGGAGACGGACACGCAGAATGCCGAACGGGCGCTCCCCGCCTCTCGCGGAGAACGCCCGTTCGGCATCTCGGTCGGGCTGACAGGATTTGAACCTGCGACCCCTTGACCCCCAGTCAAGTGCGCTACCAAGCTGCGCCACAGCCCGAGACCCTCCGTCACCGGAGGACCGAGGATTACAGTACCCCGACCTCGGCCCC